>JAGWVZ010000463.1 GCA_018970625.1 Myxococcales bacterium
GGTGGTGCGCCGCGTCAATGAGGGCTGGGTCTCGCGTGGCAGAGCAGCTGCCGTTCCGGGGTCGTGTAAACCAGGCAGAATCGATGGGCCGGATGCAACCTCCGCACCCGTCAGATGCGCACTGCGGTTGGGTGAGGGTCGTGATCTGCCAACCTGTTCGCTCTTCGACGCGAACCCGTGTACGGTGTGGCCGACGGTGCCGATGGAGCGCCCTCCCAGTCTGCTCTGGAGTTGTGCGTGGCGATTCAGGTCCGTTTCGGAATCTTCAAAGACCCCGTAAGCGCGTCGACGCACTTCGCGGGATTTCTGGCTGCTATCGTCGGGGGTGTCATCCTGACGCTGGCCGCTGCGCCGCTGGGCGCGCCCGGCACCATCGCCATGGCGATTTACGCGGTCGGGCTCATCGGCGTGTTCTTCGCGTCCAGCACCTATCACTTCTTCGACTTTGGTGAGCGCTGGAACCTGTGGCTGAACAAGCTCGACCACATCGCGATCTTCCTGATGATCGCCGGCTCTTACGTGCCGCCCGTCCTGCACCTGCTGGAAGGCACCTGGCGCCTCGCCATGCTCGCCGCGGTCGGCAGCATTGCGCTGATGGGCGTTGTGCTGAAGACGATCACGCTGGATCTGCCACGCTGGGTCAGCACCGGCATCTATCTGGGAATGGGCTGGCTGTTTGTCGTGCCGGCTCACCTGATGTTGCCGCAGCTTGAGCTTGTCTCGATTGCCTGGCTGGTGACCGGCGGGCTCGCCTACTCGGTGGGCGCCATCGTGTACGCCGTGGAGCGCCCCGATCCACTGCCCGGCGTATTTGGCCACCACGAGGTGTGGCACCTCTTCGTTCTCGCTGGCGCTGGCGCCCACTACATCTTCATGTGGAGCCTGCTGGGACACCCGGTGCCGCCGTTTGCGTGATGTGCGGTGGCGTAGTCAGGCCGCGGCGAATGCGTTACAGGGCGGCGGTGATGCGTACGCTGCACTCCGACACGCGCGTTGGGTGGGGGCGTACCGCCGCCCTGATCCTTCATTCCGCCGAAGTTTGCGCATGAGCTCTTCTGATTCGCCGCTGGTGATCGCTGGTCGCACCTTTTCGTCCCGACTGCTTATGGGCACGGGGCAGTACCGGTCGCTCGACATGATGATGCGGGCCATGCGGGCATCGGGTGCCGAGATCGTGACGGTGGCGATTCGCCGTGTGGACCTGGGCGAGCTGAACGGCGAGTCGACGCTCGGTGTGTTGCGCGAGGGCGGGTGGTTTCTGCTGCCGAATACGGCTGGTTGCTTCACCGCGCGCGACGCGATTCTGACGTCCGAGCTGGCGCGTGAAGCGCTCGAGACGGAGTGGGTAAAGCTGGAGGTCATTGGGGACGATGAGACGCTGCTGCCCGACACCGACGAGCTGCTGAAAGCGGCGGCCGAGCTGGTACGTCGCGGGTTCAAGGTGCTGCCGTACACCAACGATGACCCGATCGTGGCGAAGAAGCTGCGTGATGTCGGGTGCGTGGCGGTCATGCCGCTGGGGTCGCCGATCGGGTCGGGCATGGGCATCCGAAATCCGTACAACCTGCGCATCATTCGGGAGCAGATCACCGATGTGCCCGTGATTCTCGACGCCGGCATTGGCACGGCGTCGGATGCCGCGCTCGCGATGGAGCTGGGCTGCGATGCTGTGCTGCTGTCGTCGGCTGTGAGCGCGGCCGAGCGGCCGGTGCAGATGGCCGAGGCCATGAAGTACGCGGTGGATGGTGGCCGACTGGCGTACCTCGCGGGTCGCATGCCGAGACGTTTGTACGCGAAGGCGAGCTCGCCGCTCGATGGTGTTGTTCGTCGCGACCCCTGAAGTCGCGTTCGATCAGAGACCTGCGCGACGGATGGTGTCGTTTAGCGCCTTGCGACCGCGCTCCCGAAGTGCGCCGGTATCCATCGTCGTGAGCACGCCGTTCTGAACCAGATGGCGTCCCTTGACCCAGACATCGCGCACCAGATCGCGGCAGCCGGCGGAGACGATCTCGGTGTAGGGGTCGCTTCCCAGGCCGAGGCGGGCGTCGCTGCGGCGCAGGCGAATGATGTCGGCGTCGAAGCCGGGGCTGACCTGGCCGATTCGGTGGGCCTGGTTCAGCGCCAGCGCACCGGCGCGGGTGGCCATGTGTAGCACGTCGCGGGGCGGCAGGGTGCCAGGACCGCGGGTGCCGGCCTGCAGCAGCTGCGCCAGACGCATCTCGACGAACTGGTCGAGCTGATTGTTGCAGGGCGCGCCGTCGGCTCCGAGGGCGACGTTGATGCCGGCTTTGCGCAGCCCCGGAATGTCGGCGATGCCCGAGCCCAGCTTCATGTTACTGCCGGGGCAGTGGCAGACCGATGTGCGGGTGCCGGCGAGCAGTCGGCGTTCGTCGTGGTCGACGTGTACGCAGTGGGCGAGCACGGTGCGGTGCCCGCAGAGACCCATCTCGTGCAGTGCGTCGATGTTCTTGCGGCCGTAAATGCTCTGAACAACGGCGATTTCTTCGAGTTGCTCGCTGGCGTGCGTGTGAATGCCCCAGTCGTTGGCGGCGGACAGCCGACCGACCTCCCGCTGAAGCTCTTCGGTGCAGGAGAGCACAAAGCGTGGGGCGAACGCATAGCGGATGCGGTCGCCGTCGTGGCCGTGCCAGGCGCGGGCGAGGGCGACCGACTCGTCGAGCGAGCTGGCGGTAGTTTCCAGCAGCGACGACGGAACGGCCTCGCCGGTGTCCATCATGGCCTTTCCGACGGTGGCGCGAATGCCAGAGTCGCGCACGGCCTCGCACACGGCGGTCTGGTGGTGCACGGTTCCCATGTCGAGCAGGGCTGTGGTGCCAGACAACAAAAGCTCGGCGATGCCGAGGTCGGCGCTGACGCGCAGCGACTCGGGCGTGTGCGCTCCTTCGAGCGGCCAGATGCGTTCGCGCAGCCACGTCAGCAGGGTGCGCGTCTCGGCTTCGTGCCGAAAGAGCGTCTGGCACAGGTGAATGTGCGCCTGAACAAAGCCGGGCAGAATGTAGTCGCCGCCGACGTCGATGGCTGGCCAGTGTGTGTAGGCCGAGGCGTCGCCGACCGCGACGATGGCGCCGTGAGGGCCTACGGCAAGATCGCCCTGAACAACGCTGAAATCGTCGTTCATTGTCACGATGCAGGCACTGGTAAGCCTGAAACCGGTTGTGCTGGCGGTCATTTTGGGCGTCGGGCGAGATTCCGTCGTCATGGGGGCGTATTCGGGGCCGGCGTCAGGGCGTTCCGGACGGGTTCAGGAAAGAACTGAGGAGGGTGTGTCTGGAACCACTCGCTGCTGAAAGACGCCCAGGCCTGCTCGCGAAAGCCCGGGGTGATGGCTGTTCGGAATGCTTCGCGGTCGGTCTCGTACTTTTCGTCGCTGGGACGCCGGCGCTCGATGAGTTTTACGATGGCAATGCCATGTGGCGTGATGAACGGCTCATCTGGCATGTCGCCCGGTTCGTTCAGCAGCACAAACAGGGAAGCATGTGCCTGTGGGACCTCTCCAAGCAGTGGGATGGACCCACCCGAGCCACGAGCAAAGAAGG
>JAGWVZ010000464.1 GCA_018970625.1 Myxococcales bacterium
GGTGTCTGCTCGCTGCGAAAGACGCCAAGCATAATACATGGGGGCAAATCCGGCGAAGGTGGTGGATGTCAGCAGTACACCCAAGGCCCACGGCATCGGTGTCACCATGCCGGCTAGCATCGTGAGTGCACCAGCGCCCATGAACAGTTTGCCGCCGAGGACATGGGTTTTGTGCCAGATTCGGTCGTTATTCAGGGTCCAGGAGACCCGAATGCCGGCCATATGGTTTGGACGCAAACCTGGCATAACGGCGCCGATGGTGACGAAGAGACCACCGAGCAGCACAAAGAGAAGGGCCTCGTTGATGCGTTGTTCAGCAGAGACCGAGGCATGCAGGATGAGCCCCTGCACGCATGCCATGAACGCGCTAATCGCCAGCACCATCGCGTCGAGGGCGGGCGCTGACTGCGCGATGTTTTGCTGGCGTGGGTCCGCGTGCCGCAACACCTGAATGAGCGTGATGACCCCATAGTGAATGATGGGACCCAGACCGGCACCGGCCAGACGAGACGCCCAGCCGTCTGGCTGACCATCGATACCCCAGTGAATCGGCATGGGATCGGGCAGCCATTGCCAGGCGACTGCGGTGGCGAAAACCGAAACTGCCAGCGGCGCGAGGAGGACGGGCGTGGAGAGTGGCTTCATGGGGCCTTGGGGCGCATGGCTGCAGCGTAAGCGCGTGCAGCGAGAAACAGGCTCGGAGGAAGGCGCAGGACCTTGTGCAAAAGATCGAGCAGCGAGTGTGCCGGACGTCAAGACGTGCGAACTGGGGGCGGTGCGGGCGAGAACGGGGTTTGACATCGTTACGGGGCTGGGGTATGCATCGCGGCCCGTGTTGTATTACCGGCTTTGGCCGATGTGTATTCCTTCCGAGAGATAGCGTCATGCGCGAGAAGATCCGCCTTGTATCGACCGCCGGCACCGGCTTCTTTTACACCACCACGAAAAACCGCAAGAACACCCCGGAGAAGATGCTTCTGAAGAAGTACGATCCGAAAATCCGGCAGTACGTGGACTTCAAGGAAGCCAAGATCAAGTAGTCGGACTACGCTTCGACCAGAAGCGCGTTCAACCCGGAAGAGGCGTAGTGTTCAACTACGCCATTTTCGTTTTTGGGCATGTGGCTTCGATGGCCGCGTACGTGGGGCGCTGCGCCGCAGGTTGGCGCGTATATCCGCCACATCCTGCATGTTCATCATCGGGCCTGAAAGGAGGGCTGTTCGCCGGTCAGTGGGGTGAAGCGGCATGACTGGGTGGTGTGCGGCCACAGAGAGTGTCTGCTCGCACAAGCAAAGATAGGCCGGTTGTCACGCACGGACGTGTGTTTTTTCGGGGGCTATTTGTTCTGGCTTTGAGGCGTTCATCGTGCAGCCGTTCGATGGCCACACTTTTGTCCCAACTATGCAAAATTTGTATTGGGATGAGCTTTGATCCGGGTTTTCAGGCTTAAATATTCTAATTTTGTGCTTCCACGGCGGATAGATTGCTGGATACATCTGGTCAGCGCCGTGGTTGGTTGAAATTGGCGTCATGTTGAAAAACTGCAGAGAGTAATGCATCCGGGGGGCGAATGTCCCGGTGCGCCGGGAATCGACTGACGACCTGATGTGTTGCAGCCCTCGCCGGCCTGGTTCGTGCGTATTGTAACGCCGTACTGGTGTGGAGTGTGTCTTCTATGTATCTGATATTAATGAATTGTTCATCTTCAAAACTATATTTGTGGCCTCGTGCACAGGGGCCTCCTGTGGGTGAGACGGTTATGGCAGTCCATGTCAGGAATGCACACATGGAGCTTGACGCCGGGCAAGGGGGTTCCTATAGCCGCCCGCCGGTGATTGAGAAGCAGGAATCACTAACCCCTTCGCCCTGAACTAAGGTGAACGCATGAGTCAGGAGATGTTGGCGCGCGAAGTACTCTTCAAATATCGTGACGAAGAGTTGGATTTGCAGAATCGTATCGCCGCGCTTGAAACGGAACTTGGGGCGCTGCACTCGAAGCTGTCTGAGGTTCGAGTTGTACGACTGGCGCTTGAAGGTGCCACCGGCAGCGTGGCGGGTTCTCGACCGGTGAGCTCGATTCCGCGAACGGCTCCGGTTGTCGTGCCGAATCATGTCGCGGCCGGGTCGCCCACTGCTGACACGCTGGAAGATGGTGATGAGTCTGCTGATGCGGAATCCGGGGCTGCGGGTCGTCGCAAGGGGCGCCGTCAGGTGACCGGTGTAAGCCGCATTCATGACCTTGGGATCGTGGAAGCGGCGATTGAGCTTGCCCGTCAGCGCAGTGTGCGCGAAGCGGACGCCGGTGAGATTCTGGAATGGTTCAAGGAAGCCGGTTACAAGGGCCGCCATGGACTGCCTACCCGCAACAGCATCTATGTATCGCTTAACCGTGAATTTCAGGAAAATGAAGGCAACGTGCGTCGGGTATCCCGCCCTTCGCGCGGCCGCTTCGTGTTCCACTACGATCAGGACTAAAGCAGCGCCGAGCTCACCGTTCGTGCAGCTGGAGCCGACGTCCGGGTCGGGGCGTCACTCCCGCTGGCCGGACAGCCGATTTCTGGGCGGGTGGTTGTTCCTGATGCTCGTGGCCTGCGGTCAGGAGGATGCGCCGTCTTCCGAGGCTTCAGCGGGTAGCGCGGCAGCGTTGGCGGTGCAGGTTGTCGCAGAGGTCCCGAGCGGTCCCTCACCGGCTGATCAGCGTGCGACGATCGACGCACGCTATGCGCTGGCGGGTGACCCTGGCGTCGATCTGCGGCAGTTTCGGGTTCGGGTAGAGGCGGGAGTCGCGACCGTCGAGTCTTCGACCGCCGATGAGGCTGCGCGCGAGAGAGCGCGCGCGCTGGTCGCAGCCGTGCAAGGTGTTCGCGAGGTTCAGCTGGTGGGTGTTGTGCCCGCTGAGGCCACGAGTGGTTCCGGGGATGCAGCTGTGGCGGTCACGGACGTGGAGCTCGGTGAGGGGAGTGGTTTTCCGCCTGCCGACTCGCTGGTACAGCTGGGTGATCCGGCTTCGCAGATCGCAGCTCCTCCCCAGCCGGTAGTGTTGGAGGGTTCGGCCACCGCGACGGCGGATACGGACGCTGCGCCGGCGGCGACAGCGGCGGGCGAGCCAGCAGCGGCAGAGGCCACCAACGACCGTGAGTATACGGTGCAGCCTGGCGACAACCTGTCGGGTATTGCGGAACGTGAGATGGGAGATCGGGGGGCATGGCGCCGACTCTACGAACATAATCGTTCGGTGATCGGTTCGAGTCCGGAGCGGTTGCGCGACGGGATGGTGCTGCGAATCCCGGGTGCGCGCCAGTAGAAGTGTGGGTGCCTTCGCCGTCAGGTCTGCGAAGGTTACTCCGCGATGCTGCAGGGCGTCAAAACGTGCCGCCGCCCTGCCAGATCTTGGCCCGGACGCCCCGGGAGACCCCATTTGAGTTTGACAGTCGGGGTGCTTGCCCCTATGCCAACCGTCCCGACTTGCATCACCGGCGGCCGCAGTCGGGCTGGGTTCGACCGGTTGTAGCTGTGAGTTGAGCATGTCCAAACGCCCCACGTGTGTGCTCG
>JAGWVZ010000465.1 GCA_018970625.1 Myxococcales bacterium
TCAACCAGTCGTCTCCGTCAAATACCTCATCGTCCGTACCCCACCAGAACGAAAGGTCGGTTAAATCTGCACCATATTCCACCCGAATCTCCGAATTTAACGCCCACTCCACTCGCTCTGACCGTTCGGAATCAGCAAGTTCGATCGCAGCAGCAACGGACATGTCAGCCTCGGACTCTTCATCAATCGCGTCAAACTCGCCCTGAATCCTCTCTGCTTCGTCATAAACCGAATCAACCTCTTCCCCGGTCAGTTGGCGTCCGTTCTCAAAGACCACGATACGCTCCAGATCGGTGACGATGTGTCCGGTCTGCAGCAACGGCGTTAACGGATTGCCATCGGCTCCATGAATCCAGGACGCACCCAGATCAACGGGCTGCGGAAACGCTGAGCTGGTGCGAACCCGGCCACCAGTCTCGGTACCGGCCTCGAAAATGGTGACCGCAAAGCCGCAGCGCGTCAGCGCCCACGCTGCGGTAAGCCCTGCCATGCCAGCGCCCACAATCGCCACACGTTTGCCCGCCGCACCCGCCTCTGGTTGACCACATTGCGGCCCGGACGCCGCGGTGGAACCCGTCTCTGATGCCCCATCACAGGCAGGCACCGCCGCCGTTGCAAACGCTGCGGTCAAAAGCCGTAGCACATTACGTCTGTTCATTTCAAAACTCGGTGACCGGGAAACTGCCGGGATGTTCGTCGCAAAGACAGGAGAAACAGGAATACCGTTTGGGTTCACTTCTCGGGACGTTGCGCCCACGTGCCCACGATACTCTCGCGGACACGCTCGCTCGTCACTTCGTCGGGAGTCAGAACCTCATTTACCGTCAACCAGATGCGGCTGCGAAGACCCCGACGAAATGGCTTTTTCAGGGCGGCACCCTCTATCCGGCTGAAGAATGAACCCCACATGCCGTTCATCGCCAGCGTAACGACGGGCACGGGCGTCCGATCCACGATTCTCTCGATACCGGGTCGATACTCCAGCGGCTCTCCGTCACGAGTCAGCCCACCTTCCGGAAAAATACAGACCACATTTCCCGCCTCCAGCTCCTCGGCAATGCTATCCCACGCCTTCTCCAGCAGCTCTGGATCCACCTTTCGACTCGCAATCGGAATGGCTTTGCAGCGCCTGACAAACCGGTTCACCACGGGCAGCTGGAACATGAACTTGTCCATGACAAACCGTATCGGGCGCGGGCACGCACCGCCGACAATCATCCAGTCCACAAAGGTGACGTGGTTGCAGACAATTACGCAGGGGCCTTCACGGGGAATCTTTTCTACCCCGATGACCTCCAGCCGATACATCAGTCGACCGATTATCCACGCAAGAAAACGATACAGAAACTCCGGAATAATGGTGTACAGCCACGCGACTCCCACCAGATTTATCAGGGCAAGAATCAGGAATACGTGCCGTTCCGAAATGCCGGCAAACCCAAGCGCCATCAGGCCGGCCTGCGACACCAGAATGTACACACTACTGACCAGGTTGTTGGCCGCGAGCAGCTGGCCGCGCTCGTCATCTGCCGCACGCGACTGAAGCAGCGCATAAAGGGGAACCACGAACAAACCGCCCGAAGCCGCGATCGAAGTGACAATACCCGACACCACCACGCCCTGCCATGTCTGCAGGAACGAGACCACACCTGTTTCGGCGACCAGTTCGACCGTCGGCGCGCCAAATACCCACAACAGAAACGGAAACACCGTCAGTCCAATCCCACCCACCGCCACAAGCCCCAGCTCGAGTCCATGTGGCGAGAGGCGATTGCATAACAGGGACCCAGCGCCAATGCCGACGCTGAAAAGCGCCATGAACCACGTCGCCAGGGCTTCGTTTCCGTGCAGCGCATCGCGCGTCCAGACAGGAAATACCGTCAGCAGGCAGGCTCCAAATGCCCAAAACCAGGAGATTCCGGTCACAGACCTGCGCAGCACGGGATTCGCCATCAGCTTACGCACAACGCTGAGTGAGGGCGCTACCGAGAGCCACTCGACACGTTGCCCGGGGTTAGCGGCCGGTGTTCGCGGCAGCATCCGACTGGCCACATATCCAAGCAGACTCACGGTCACAATGCAGCCGCCCAACCAGAACGGGCCACCGGGCAATACGACCAGCGTGCCTGCGGTGATCACCCCTCCCAGTATCGCGAGATACGAGCCCAGCTGAAGCAGGGCGTTCGCTGTCACCAGATACCGCTCATCGACAAGCTCTGGCACGATACTGTACTTCGCCGGACCATAAATGGCGCTCTGGGCACCGGTAAAAAACAGCAGAAATACGAGCACTGTCAGCCCCACGGCAGGCGCACCCAGCCCCGTCGCCGCAAATCCGGCTGCTGCCACGGCCATCAGCACCAGCTCGGCCAGCTTGGTCGCGACAATAATGGAGCGCCGCCCCACCTGGTCGGCCAGTTGACCGGCCGAAGCCGAAAATAAAATAAACGGCACAATCAATAACGCGGCAGCCAGCGGATTGAGCTGGCCAGCGTTCATGCCGAGCACGCGCACCTCATGACCGAACGAGCGAGAACCGAAGGTCATCAGAAAAATAATGCCGGTCTTTAGCAGGTTATCGTTGAATGCGACGGTCACCTGCGACCAGAACAGCGGTCCAAAGCGCCTGTCCAGCAGAAGGCCGGCTGCGGTCATGAGGGGGTCCGGTCAGGCGAGTGGATGGCGACCCTCAGCAGACGGCGTCGGGGTGGTGTGCCGGATTTGATGCACCAGCTGAATGGAAGGCTGCGCGTCAGCGAGCGTAAAGCCGCGGCCCGCGAGGGTCTCGCGATAGACGTCGGTGTGCAGGTCGCCGAAAACGTCCGAAAACTCCACCTCTTCGCCATCGATGGTCAAGGAGCGAAAAGCAGGCTTGCCAGCCTCGCGTGTGGCCGCGGGAAGGTCGCTGGCGTCGATGGAGAGCATCCACTGCACATCGGCGTGCGCCAGGGTCAGCGCACCTGCTGTACGGGTTGGAGCCTGTGCGTGCACAACGCTGGACTGCACCGGACCGAAGAGCCAAAGCAGAAGGTCAAAGAAATGAACGCCAATATTCATGGCCAGGCCGCCCGAACGTGACTCATCTCCCTTCCACGAGTACAGGTACCACGCGCCGCGACGGGTAATATAAGTGAGCTGCACCTGATGCCGACGCTGACCGCGCTCAGCCACCAGTCGGTCGCGCAACGCCTTCAACGCGGGGTGCACGCGAAGCTGCAGCACCGTAAATACCCGCCGACCGTATTCCTGCTCCAGCTCCATCAGCTGTTCCAGATTCCACGGATTAATCGTCAGCGGCTTTTCGCAGAGCGCATGGGCGCCTACGCGCAGGGCCAGTCGAATATGGGCGTCGTGCAAATAATTTGGCGAACAGACCGAAACCCAGGACACACGTTCGTCATCCGGTCTGCGGCGCAATTTCTCGAGGTGTCGGTCAAAACGTTCCATCTCGGTAAAAAAACGGCAATCGGGAAAATAACGGTCCAGAATACCGACCGAATCATGCGGGTCCACGGCCGCAACCAGACGACCCTCATTGTTGTGAA
>JAGWVZ010000466.1 GCA_018970625.1 Myxococcales bacterium
TGCGGATCACGTTCCAGACAAAGCGCGACCAGGGGACGCAGGATGGAGGGAAATGAGGCCGGAAACTCGATATCTCCCTGCAGTTGTCGCCGAAGTGTAGATGCCGAGGAGTGCGCAGCGAAGGGTGACTGGCCAGTAAATACCGCATAAATCGTGGCGCCCAGGCTGTAAATGTCAGCGCGGTGGTCGCAATTCTCGTAATCGTCCTCCATCAGCTCGGGTGCCAGAAATCCCGGGGTCCCGATTCGGGCTGTCGTGGGTTCGCCACGCACCACGAGCCACGACAGTCCAAAGTCGACGAGCCGCGGCTGGCCCTGCGCGTCAATGATCACATTGGGCGGTTTCAGGTCCCGGTGCACAACCCCGCGCGCGTGGGCATGGCTCAGCGCGTCGGCGATCTGAATAAACAGCCGCAAAGCGCTCTGGATATCACCCGACCGATGCTCGCCCAGCCGTTCCTCAAGCGGCACGCCCTGCACGTACTCCATGACGACGTAGGGCGAATCCGTGCGGCCGTAGTTCAGTACGGTGACGATGCCCGGGTGGTTCAGTCGACACAGGGCGGTCACTTCAGCGACGAAGCGGGGCCGGTCAATCGGCCTCTCGTTCAGAACTTTGACGGCCACCTCGCGCAACACTGCGGCGTCGCGCGAGGACGGACGTTCGCCATCGAAGAGCGCCTCAGAGGCGAGTTCTTGAGCGAGATAGACACTACCGTAGCCGCCTGAGCCAAGTCGGCGAACGATTCGGTAGCGGCCATCAATCAGATCAGGGCTGTCATTCATAGGGTTCATGGGGCCGTCGAGTCGTGTGAACCGGTGACGCGTTGCGCTCCGTACGTGCTCGTCGTCAGATTGGGGCAGATGAGTACGAAAAAAGTGAAGGGAGCGGACGATTTTTTGCCTGACGTCCTCAGGGAGCCTATCACATGTAGGTTCGATGCCGCGTTTTACGGTACCCTGTCCACCTTGTAGATGATGTTCAATCGAGTCTTGTTGACGTGCCTGTTCCTGCTGGTGGTCAGCCCGGCGGCGGCGGTGTGGGCGCAGCCCACACCCGAGACCACCGATGCGACGAGAACCGTGCGTCGGGACACCCGTCGTGGAGGGCCGCCGACACTTCAGATGGAGGCGCTGCAGCCGATCGCGGACGACCCCGAGCTGCTGGAGGCGCTGGTGAGTCTCGGAGACGGTGACCCGACCCTGGCCCTGGACCTCCTGCCCGCCTGGGTAGAGTCGAACCGGGGCACCGAGCTGGCCGAGAACCTCGGGTTTGCGCTGGGTTATGCGCAGTACCTGGATGAACAGTGGGACACGGCGCTCGATACGCTGGGCACGTGCGCCGCAGATTCGGACCTCTTTGCGGATTACTGCCTTTACTGGGCCGCGAACGCGTCATTTGAACAGGGGCGATTTATCGAAGCGACGGCGCTGGCTGAATCCGTGGCTAGCGACGCGGTTCTGGGACCTCGAAGTCGCTGGCTGGCCGGAAGGTCACTGGCGGCGCAGGGCGATCCCGGTGCTGCCGTGGAGCGCTTCGAGTCGTTCCTCGGCGATTACCCCGAGGCTGCCTATCGTCGCGATGTCGAGTTTGATCTGGCTGCGTCGCTGGTAGCGTCCGGAAGCGAAGAGGACGCGGCGCGCCTGTACCATCGGCTGGCGATTCTGAACCCCGGTAGCGACACCGAGACGCGTGCCACGCGATTACTGGAGGCCATTCGCGACGAATTGCCGGCCTCGGTTCAACAGGAGGTGTTCAATACATCGCTGGCCGAGACCGTTGATCGGGCACAGGTTTTGTTTGACAGGCACCGCAGCGAACAGGTGGTTGAACTGCTGACCCCGGTCATGAACAGCAGCTCGGCTTCGGCTGAGACGGTGTGTCAGGCCGCCTATCTGGTTGGCAAAAGTCTGACCAAACTGCGGCAGCACACCGACTCGGTTGTGCCCTACGAGCGGGCCGTGGATGCGTGCGCCGGTACCTCGGAAGAGACAAGGGTAAAGGCGCTGTACAATCTGGGCAAAGCGTTATGGAACGCCGATCGGGACGATGACGCGGTCGCGACGTTCACGTCGCTCTGGACGGAGTACCCCGACAACTCGTACGCCGACGATGCTGTTCTGTTGGCAGCTCGTGTGCGTCGTGCGCAGGGCCGCGATGGCGACAGCGCAAGTCTGCTGAGACAGCAGATTGATGCCTATGCACACGGAGATATGCTGGGCGAGGCGGTCTGGTTGTTGATGGCGCGGGACTATGGTGCCGGCCGCTATCGCGAGGCGATCGCCTTTGCAGAGAGCATCGGTACCCGCACAGGGGAGACAGACCGTTATACAGAAGGCCGCGTCGCCTATTTTCGGGCGCGATCGCTGGAGCATCTGAGCCAGATGGCCGACGCCCGTGCCATATACGAGGAGATTGTCCGCGCACATCCCATGGCGTGGTATTCGTTGCTGGCGCTGAATCGCCTGCTGGACCTGGATGAGGACGCGGCGCGCGCGCTCGTGCAGTCCTTGCGAGAGGAGTCACCTTCGACAGAGTCCGCGATCGAGCTCAGGCCTCCGGAGCTTCAGCAGGACCCGTTCTTCAGACGCGGCACGACGTTCTTGCGTCTTGGACTTTACGAGCTGGCCGAGGGTGAGTTTGGAAAGCTGAGGAGCAGATATCCCAATGAACCCGATATTGAGTGGGTCCTGGCGATGTTGTTTGATCGGGCTGGGGCGTTTCACATCAGCTATCACATGCCCGGTGGTCGCGAGGATCTGGGGCTCTCTTATCCGGCCGGTTCCAATCTGGAGCGTTGGAAGATTACCTATCCGCGGCCTTATGGGAACCACGTGCCACGCTTCGCCGAGGAGAGGAACCTGGACCCGAACCTCGTGTATGCCATCATGCGTCAGGAGTCAGGCTTTCGGCCTGACATTGAGTCATGGGCCAACGCGCGCGGCCTGCTTCAGCTGATGATCGGTACCGCGCGCGACATGGCGCGTCTTACCGGCCGTGGGACGGTCAGCGAACGCCAGCTGTTTGAGCCGGCCATCAATATTGAGCTGGGAACCATGTTTATGCGCACGCTGGCCGACAGCTTTGAAGGTCACCCGGCGCTGGTGATTGGGGGCTACAACGGAGGAGGCGGGAACATCCGGTCCTGGTTGCGTGATCGGGGCACCATGCCACTTGATCTGTGGGTTGAAGAGATCCCGTACGAGCAGACGCGCAACTACGTGAAAGGAGTCACGACCACCTACTGGACGTACACGTGGCTCTACGGGGACGGAGACGGATGGGTGACGCTGCCTTACGATCTGTCCGGGATTCTCGACGAGTGATAATCCTGCGTTGTCCTTGACCGTGTCCCGTGGTCCAAGTTACAGACAGCGCGCATTCCTGCGCCCGCCTCCCCTTGGCGCCTCATCGTCGGATGGTTCATGCGGTACCTGCTCCCTCTCCTTGTCATTTGTGCCATTCCAACCACGGCTACCGCGCAGATTGGTGAGTCGACCAGTCGCGGCGGAGCCGG
>JAGWVZ010000467.1 GCA_018970625.1 Myxococcales bacterium
CACCAGCTCCTCGTAGTCCACCGCCTCGGCGCCCGAGGCCCGCTTGATGGCGATCTCGACCTTGTCCTTGGGCATGTTGGCCGCGCGCGCGTTCTGCATGATGCGGCGCAGGGTGGGATTGGAGTCCACGTTGGGGCCGCCCGACTTGACGGCCATCGTGATGTCTTTGGTGATGCGCGTGAACACCTTGGCCATGCGGTCCCAGCGGGCCATCATGGCGCCTTTTCGGTTCTCAAAGTCACGTCCCATGGAGGGTTCTCGAGGTGATGGGGGATATCGCGGAGAGCGTGTGCGCTACTATCGCCGGAAGCGCGCATCGGCAACCCGTTTGCACGGTGTTCGGGCGCAACCCGGATCACACGGGGCGGGCTGCTGTTTAGTGTGTGTCACACGCCAGACAGCACATAGTAAACTGAAACACACTTGAGACACATAAAACCGTGTGTCCTTTGCCGTGTCATTTTGCCGGGGATTTTTTGACACCCTTCGTCTTAGCGGCACTCTTTACGTCTGTAATCTTTCCCAATCGGCACCTTCTGTCGCTGTGGTGTGCCTCGTCGCACGTCACTTCGTGCTGCCGCCTGCGGCTGACCACGCGACTGCGCCTCACACCACGCCGGTATTCACTGTCCACGTCGGATCACATGAACCCCGCTGCCTTTTCAGACGCCAGCAAGCGCACCATGGAGCGCCTGCAGGTGCGTATCGTCGTACAGAATTCGCTGCGCTCGGCGCCGCTGGGCAACACCAGCGACATGAGCATGGACGGCTTCTTTCTGGCGACCGACGCGTTGCTGCCGGTGGGAAGTATGTTGCCGGTCGGTCTGACGCTGGGTGAATTTGGCGAGCTTCGTACGTCGGCCGAGGTGGTGCGACATGCCGATGGCGGCATGGGAATGCGGTTTGCGACGTTATCGACGGACGACCGGCGCAAACTCAGGAAGTTTCTGGCCCGGCTAACCACGATCGGCGCTCAGCGCGAGACGGTGGAGCGACTGAACGACGCGGTGACCCGAACGACGACACCGGTCACGGATCCTGCCCAGATCGTGCGTCGGCTGGAAGAGGCCGCCCAGCTCGCGGTCGAGGTGCGTGTGATTCCGCCCGACCGCCCCACCATGGACGCAGGTCGGCTACGTCAGGTGAACGCGAACGGGCTTGTGCTTCAGCTGTTTGCTGCGCCCACTGTGCAGCCGGGCGAACCGGTGCTGGCGCTGCTGACCCTCGACTTTGTGTCGTATAGCTTTCAGGCCGAGGTTGAGTCGCTGGACGACCGCACCTTACAGCTGTCGATGCCCACGCAGCTGGTGTTTTCGGAGCGTCGTCAATCTGACCGGCGGGCGGTGCCTGCCAACACGCGGCTGCGATTGCCGGCGCCATGGCTTCCACAGGGCGTGCTGGAGTGGCAGGTGGTGGACGTGTCGCCTGGCGGCGTAGGTCTGATGACGTACGACGCCGGCGCGCAGCTGTTTCCCGGCACGCCGCTGCCAGGCGCAGCGCTGGTGGTCGATGGCAGCCCCGAGCCGCTGCAGAACGCCGTGGTCCGCAACGTGGTCCGTCGCGAAGACCCTGACGGACGGCACTCGTTCCGCATTGGCATTGCGTGCGGTCCGCCGCGACGGCTGCTGGCAGACACGGCGCTGGCGACCGAGCCGCGATCCGGCAGCGCATTGTGGCGTCGCGTGACCACGTTTTTCAGGACGCTGCGCGATGGCGCGAGCCTGTTCTGGCACTCGCGCGCCACCCGTGCGCTCAGCATTACCCGGGAGAGCTCGAGCGGTCCGCAGGTGGTGAGGTTTTCGGGCGCTCGCGGACTGCGTACCACCGCCCTGATCAACCGTGCGTTTGACGACACCGAGGTACCGCATTGCCCGGTGGTGGTAGTGGTGCCGGGCTTCGCTGGCCGGAAGGAACAGACGGCCTATCTGGCGCATCAGCTGGTGGACCATTTTCGACGTCAGCATCGCGATCTAGTGGTGATTCGGCTGGACGGCACCAACAATCTGGGAGAGTCCGACAAGGCGCCAGGCTGCCATGTCGAGGGCAAGCACACGCTGCACTACACGTGCTCGGGCGTGTCGGAAGACCTCATGGACTGCCTGGAGTGGTTGCGTCGCGGCGACGTGGTGCGAGCGACCGACGTGTCGGTGGTGTCGGTGAGTTTTGGCAGTCTGGGGGTTCGGCAGCTGCTGGCTTCGGGGCGAGCGCCGGAGGTTCGGCGCTGGGTGGCGTGGATGGGTGCGGCCGATGCGCGCGACGCGGTGCTGCATGTGTCCGGCCATTTCGATGTCATGGCTGCCGGGCAGGCGGCGCAGGCCGCTGGCGTGCGCATGGGGCAGGTGACGCTGGTGGGGTGCCTGGTAGATGCCCAGCGTTTTTACGATGATCTTGTCCAGCATGATTCCGGTACGCTGGACGCCGCCCGGCGGGATCTGGCGCGCATTGGCGCCGACGTGCTCTGGATGCGCGGCACGCACGATGCCTGGATGGACCCGAAGCGCATTGGTGACATCATGGGCGTTGCCTCGCCCGGCCAGCGGCAGGTGGTGAGCGCCGAGTCGGGCCATGTGCCTCGCACCGGCGACGAGGCGATTCGACAGTTTGCGGAGATCACGACGTGGCTTGAGCGGGGTATCGTCGGCACCGCGAGTCCGGTTCGGCCGCCTTCGCTGGGCTGGCTGGAGACACACAGCCGGCTGGAGTGGCAGCGGGTACGTCGCAGCATGCCGGCCAACGCGGCGGAGTGGTGGGGCGAATACCTGCTGGACGACCGGGGTCCGGGCTTTGACATTCTGCAGCGTTCGCCCGCCTACACGTCTTTTATGCAGCGCCAGGCCGATCTGGCCGATGTGCAGGGCCGTCGTGTGCTTGAGCTGGGCGCGGGAACCGGGAACATGTCGGCTCGACTGGTGCAGGCTCAACCCGCTGAGCTCGTGATCACCGATCTGGTCCCCGAGGCCGTTGAGCGTATTCAGAAGCGCTACGCTGACCTTGAACACGTGCAGGTGCAGGTGCTGGACATCGATGGCGGCCCCTGGCTTGCGCTGGACCGTTTTCGCCGAGGCGAGCTGGAAGACGTCGGTGCCCTCATGCGTCGTCTGCCGGGTGCACCGGCCGATCTGGCCGAGCAGGCCAGCGCGCTGGATCGGCAGGCCCTGCATGCGCTGGCGCGGGGTCACGACGTACAGCTGGATGACCTTCGGATTCCCGCTGGGGCACCTGCGCAGCTCCGCGACGTGCTGCAAGAGCTGGCGCTGGTGGCGCGTCTGGCGTCCGAACCCAGGCCCGATGTGTCGGCGCTGCACGCGTTGCGCTGGCTTCGCCCGGGATCTCCTGACCGGCGCTGCGGGCTGCCTTTTGCGTCGGGCCGTTTTGACCGGGTGGTCATGAGCCTGGTGCTGAGCTACCTGGAGGAGCCGCTCGACACGCTGTCCGAGATCTGGCGGGTGCTGGCTCCGGGCGGCACGCTGGTCATGTCGACGTTGCGTCGTGACGCCGACTCGTCGGGCATCTTCC
>JAGWVZ010000468.1 GCA_018970625.1 Myxococcales bacterium
CACCGGCCGCTGCCGCCGGACAACCCGGCAGTGGCGCGGCATACTGGGCAAACATGGCCTCCGTTGTCGGGTTGCCGTTCTGGTTCCGCAGATAGAAACCATTGGACGATACCATCAGAACCAGCTGCGGCGGCAGGATCTCCTCGCTGGGTTCATTCTGCTGTGCAGTCGCCTGCCCACCCGAGCTCGGCACATTCACATCGATGATACCTTTCTCCACGAAAACCGCTGACAGCAGCAGCAACGGAATAAGAATCATGCAGAGGTTCATGATCGGTGCCAGGTCCAGGTCCTGAACGATCGTCTCCTTATATTTCGCTTTACCCATGGTGTCTTCCTGACTCTCTACGCGCTTCGTCAACGGATGGGGTCACCAAGCAAGGTGCATCTACTTAAAAGGCCCAGAGCATACACCCCGGGCCTTCCAAAAGATCTCAACCTGGCTGCATCTGCCCAGAGGTTATCACTCGGGGGTCAGCTTGCCTTTGCTGTACTGACCCAGCAGGTTCTCGAGCCGCACCGAGTACTGGTCGATTTCATCGATGATCTTCTTGGTCACACCCGAGAGGAACAGGTGAACCAACATCGCCGGAATAGCAACGATCAGACCAAATGCCGTCGTGTACATAGCGACCGAGATACCGGACGCGAGCAGGCGCTGCTTGTCGGCCGGAGACGCGTTCTCAAGAGAGGCGAACGACTCAATCAGACCCACGATGGTACCCAGAAGGCCCAGAAGCGTCGCAATGTTCGCTACCGCGAGCAACGAGTTCGTACGCTTGGAGATCAGCGGCACCATCTCCAGGGTCGCCTCTTCGATTGCCTGCCCAACTGCCGCTTCACCCTTGTTGGCGCGCGTCAGACCAGCCTTCACGATCCGCGGCAGCGCCTGCGTCGGAGCAGCGTTGCATAGCTTGATCGCACGGTCGATGTTACCAGCCATCACCAGCTTGGTGATCTGGTCCATGAACGTTGCTCCGTTAATGTTGTAACGGATGTACAGGAAGTAGATTCGCTCAATCGCGATTCCAAGTGCCACCACAGACATCGCAAGGATGGGGTACATCCAAACGCCGCCCAAACGCATCGCTTCAGCCAAACTCTGAATCATTGCCTCGCTCCTTCGATCTAGGGACTGTCCCTTGCTCCGGGTGGTGACCACCGCCTCGCTATGAGACGGCGCTCGCCGCTTCTTCTGACATCGTTGTTGTCGATTTCTCGACGAAAATTATCTCTCGGTCACTGCTCATACACAGGCCGTGCACGAGCAACGGGCGGGGTCATATCATGTACCTTTCGACTTGGCTACTGCCTTGAGCATCAGAATGTCTCATCTTCGGTCGTTTCGTACAGCTCATCCAGAAAAGACGTCTCCGGCTCGATCGTCTGATAGTTCAGGTTCGATGGTGCGAGGATGTAAAACGCTTCCGGCTTGTCCACTTCACCGCGAATCACGATCTCCTCGTCATCGTCAAAGTTCAGCGTGTTTCGGGACTGTGCCGACGCTGCAATGCTCCACAGAAGCATCAGCATCAGCACAGCGATAAACGCCACACGACTTCCTGTCACAGGCATGAATCGACCCATGTGATCACCACTCATCATCCCAGTCATCGGAACCTCCATCTTCGGCAGGCTCTTCCTCGGGGGCTTCGTCGCCGAAATCTTCCGTTCCACCGTCATCGCCCCAATCGTCCTCTTCAGACTCTTCGTCCTCAGACCCACCGTCATCAGAGCCCGTGTCGCCCTCATCACCGAAGCCGTCGTCGCCAAATCCGTCGCTGCCGCCCTCATCTCCGAAGCCGTCGTCGCCAAATCCGTCGCCACCGCCCTCATCACCGAAGCCGTCGTCGCCAAATCCGTCGTCGCCGCCCTCATCTCCGAAGCCGTCGTCGCCAAATCCGTCGCCACCACCTTCTTCGGCTGGTTCCTCATTCAGACCCGTCTCGATCTCGATGATGCCATTGGCCTCGGCGATATACTCATTCACGACGTGGTCAGGAGCGATCGCACCCGCACGATTACGGAACTCGCCAAAGTACCGAAGCGCTGTCTCCATGCGCTGCAAGCGCGTCATGCCATCAATCTCGGTATCCAGCATCATGACGCCCAGGTTAAACCAGGGCTCGGCGTACCGATCATCGAGCGCGATGGCACGTTCAAACGCCGAAATCGCACCGTCAGCATCACCAACGCCCTTCCGGGCGCTTCCCAGATTCATCCATGCTTCCCGATACTCCGCCGCATGCCGAGTCGCCGTCTCGAGTGCGGTCACAGCGCCGGCGAAGTTGCGCGCGCGGAGGTACAGAATGCCCAGATTGTTCCATGCCTCTACGTGCAGAGGGTTAACGCGCACCAGCTGCTGAAGCAGGCTCTGGGCGATCTGGCTGTTTCCAGCGGCGAGTTCGATCTGCGCTAACCCGAACGCAAGGTCCGACCGGTTCGGATCGCGAACCAGTCCCTGATTCAGAATATAGCGCCCGAGCTCCACCCTGCCCTGTCCAATATAGGCCATGGCCATGGCGTAGTGAGCGTCAAGATTCTCAGGCTGGCGCAACAGGACTCGGCGGCCGCCTTCGATCACATCATTCCAGCGCTCTTCAGCGACCATCACCAGCAGTTCTACCGCCTCGATCGGCGCGGCGTTTGAGCTGGCCGAGAGTTGTTGCTGTACGCGACTGCGCGCCTGACCGACCTGCCCAGTCCTTAGCAAGGGGCGTACCAGAGCAGCCAGTGCATCACCGAGGTCCGGCTGAGCACGCAAGGCTTCTTCAAAGTAGTCGGCCGCCTGCTCTTCCTGGTTTTGCGCTGCAGCGATCACGCCCAGATTGTAGAGCGCGTATCCCCCATAAGACGGATCATCGACAAGCTGCTGAAAGTTCACGCGGGCCTGATCCAGATCCCCTGAGCGAGCGGCTTCGACGGAGTCAATGATCGCCTGCCGGCGTTCATCCTCGCTGTCGCCCGCCGGCTCAGGTGCAGGACCAGCATCAGCAGGAGCGAAAGGATCTTCCGCATCACCCGTCTGGGCGGTGACCGGTTCACTAAACGGGTCCGACACCTCCGCCACTGGTGGCTGGGTTGCGGGCACAGCCGGCTGATCAGGTACAGGTTGGGTTCCAGCACACGCTTCCAGAAGGGCGAGCGCCACAACCGCAATCAGGAGGTCGGTGCGGATCTGCATCATGGCGTGACCTCTCCGGTGGAATCAGACTCCTCCACGTCACCTGAACCTTCGTTCACTGAGCCGGGCCCGAACATCGGTGGTGGTACCGGAGCGGGTGGTACGGCGAACACCTGCGGTGAGAAGGGAGCGGACTCCACGAATTGAACGTCCTGCTTGAACAGCGGGAACTCCTCGGGGAAGTAGCGGTTCAGCCGGCGAATGGTGTCGATGGTGCACTCGTTCACAACACCGACTTCCATCATAACGCCCTGAGCGACGCGCCACGCGTTCATGGCTTCGTCTTCGTAAGCACGCACATAGTCATCAATCAGGGTGAAGAACTGGTCTTC
>JAGWVZ010000469.1 GCA_018970625.1 Myxococcales bacterium
TTTATGCCGCCTGGGCCGAGTATCGTACGGGCGATGGAACGGTGCTCTGGAGTGCACCGGCGTTTGCGTCTTCCCTGCCGATGGCCGCGCTCCCCGATGTGGGTCCATTTGAGATTGGCGCCGACGAGCAGGGTCTGGTGGTGCGTTGGCAACGGCATGTCCATGGTCTGGGCGCCCATGTGCGCGTCGTTCCTGACGTTGGCGAAAACTCGCCATTTGTGCTGGCGGCAGATGGCGCGACGGCTCTGCGAATTACCGGACTGTTGCCAGAGGCCCGCGTTAGCGTCCGAATTCACGTTCAGGAAAACGCCATTGAATCGGACCCCCTGGCGATTCTGGAAGCAACTACGTGGCCTGAATTACCCGATCTGGCTATTTTGCCGGGGCCAGCGTGTTGTGAATTTCTGCCGAGGACGGTTTCGGAACGTATTGTCGGGTTACTCCTGAGCAATGAATTCGGGTTGCAGGCAGACGCCTTGCAATCCAGCGCCACGCTGCCGTGTCGCACGGGCATGAACATTCCTTTTCAGTTACAGACTCGGCTTGTTGATGGCGGCGTGGGTCCAGCGCAGACCATCTGTGTCGACATTCCTGAACCCGACCTTGCAGTTACACTGCGACTGGTATCCGACCTGGTGCCGGTAAGGCTTCAGGCCGACTGGCCGGCTATCTGTCGCCAATCTGCGTACCCTTATGTGTTGCGGATTTACCGGGACCATGTGCCGATTTTCGACAGCGCGCTCTCTGACGTTGGGCTGGTCGGGGTCGAGTGTGAGAGCTCCGACGAGGGAATCGATATTCGGGACGTCACGGTGCAGGCAGGTAATTCCTGTGAGTGGCGTACTGAATTATTTGCGCCAGACGGGAAACCTCTGGGTCAGTCGATTCTCGAGGTTCGCGCTCGCGAGGTTCTTTCTGCTCCGGTCGCCCTGGGCGTACGCGATGGCCTTCAGGTGCAGCTGTCAGGTGATGATGCAGTCGATATCAGGGTCAGCAACGACTCCGAAGAGATATTGCGATATTCGGTTTTCGGTACATGCACCATAGAGACCCCGGGTGAAACCACCTGGCAGGTGCAAATTCGTCGTGCGGTGCAAGGCGAGGTCATGCCGTGGAGCCCGGCAACGACCGTGGTTTGCCCGGGCGTGCCCGCAGCTGTGCAGTTCGCCGTCGCAGAGGTGTTTGATGGTGCTGTCTGTTTATCATGGAGAAATCCGCCGGGTAGGGCGGCGCAGGTGGAAATCACGACGATCGGTGAATCGCCCAGGCTGGTATTTCTGGGAACAGCGACCCGGGCCTGGGATATTTCACCTGATATTGACACGAAAGGCTGGCAATTACGCTGCCTTCGCGACGGATTATACGGAGATGCCGTAGAGGTGGCCGCGCCGGAGTCGACTGCTGCCCTGCCAAACCAGCTTCAGATTCATACGCGAAGCCTGGATGCGTGCAGGACCGCGCGATTGCAGCACGCGGGTGTCACGGAGGGTACTGCGCGGGTGTTGAACGCGGTGCATGCGATGTCGCAGACCGTTGTCGAGGTGATTACGCCGCCGTCGATGCGTCTGTTGCTGGTGCTGGGCGGTACGTCGGACAGGGCAGGGCTGTCACGTGTCGAGGCGGCGCTGGTGGGTCACGCATTTTCGGTGCGTGCGTCGCAGAGGTCGGGTGATACGCGGGTTCTGAAGGGCGATGGCAGGGCGGTGGGGTTATTGGGGGCGTGTGTGACGTCTCAGGTGCGGACCCTGGTTCCGGCGCGGTCAGCAGAGGGCAAGTGGATTTCGGTGTGGTCGGCCAACCCGTTGCAGCCGAATGAGCCGTGGTCGCGGGTGGGCGAGCCTGTGCAGGTGCGTGCGGGCGGCCTGGTAGGGGCAGCGTTTCCCCGGGTTTCGCACCTGGAGCTGTTGCCAGTCGGTTGTGACCTGCTGGCCTCGCGGTATCAGCTGGTGGGTTTTTCGCCGGCGGTGGTCGCCGAAGTGCCGCTGCTGGAGTCCGAAGTGCTTCGCGTTCGTGGTACGCGCAAAGGGGCTTGTCTGGTCGATGTGGGCACTCGGCTGGACGGAAGTCGGGGCGTGAGTTTGTTGCCGCTGGTGGCCGATGAGACGACGGCACCGATGGTGCTGGTGCCGCTGAGTATGGCCAACGATGCGTCACAGATCGCGTCTGCCGTGTGGTCAAACGTGGCGTTTGGTGCTTCTACATGTTTGATTATACAGCTGATTCGGGCAATGCGTGCATCGGTTGTCGCCGCTCACTGGCAGCCCGTGGCGGTGGCACACGCGTTGGTGCGGGGCGAGCTGCTGGAGTTCAGCTGTACCGTTCAGGCCACGTCGAGGGCAGGTCACGTACAGGTGCGAATGATGGCCGAGGGCGCGGGTAGCGCGACGGAATGGCGGGGGCGCCTGAGCCTGATGGAGGTCATGCTGGCGCCGGACGAGGTGGTGCAGCGTATGTTGCGAGGCGCAACTCATACCGGCATCTCGCCGCTGGACCCGGCGGGTGTGCTGCCTGCGTGAGCGCACCGCGTGTACTGTCTGCGCGCGCTCTGTTTGGTGCGCCATGATGTGGCGAAGCCCGGGTTCTGTGTGCAAAAGCCGACGAACAGTCGTCGCCCTTGCAACAAATGCCTGCCGGGACGGTTGCGTGTGTCGATTGGCTATGCTGTAACGCCGCGACGTTTGCCGGAGCGGTCCGGCTGTTAACTCGCCCTGACTGGATTCCCATGAAGTTCACCATCCGCGACACCATCCCGTTCCCCCGCGAACGCGTTTATGCCACGCAGCGTGACCGTCTGCCCGAGCTTGCTGCTTACCTGAACGACATCAAAGAGATCGTCGTGAAGGAGAAGAAGGAAGAAGGTCACATCGTTCGGTTTGTGAACGAGTGGCGCGCTGGTGGAGCCGACATTCCGGCGCTCGCCAAGAGCTTCATCAAGCCCGAAATGCTCAAGTGGCTCGACCACGCCACCTGGGACGCCAACGCCCACACCTGCGAATGGCGCACCGAGCTCGGCTTCCTCCCTGGCGCCATCAACGCCCGCGGCAAGAACCAGTGGAAGGAAGACGGCAACCAGACCCTTGTCATTATCGAGGGTGAAATCACCGTCGACGCCAAAAAAATCCCCGGCGTCCCGGGTCTATGGCCGGCAAAATCGGCGAAACCATCGAGAAATTCGTCGTCAACCTCATCGAACCCAACCTCAAGAAGACCAATCAGGGCGTTACCCGCTTC
This sequence comes from Myxococcales bacterium, assembly GCA_018970625.1. Next base: position 3,232 of record JAGWVZ010000469.1, read on the forward strand.
CTGAAGGAAAACTCCTGAGCTGACGCGGGCCCCTGTCTCGAAGCGCCCTGCGGCCCCCCGGCGGTGCCCCCATGCCGCACGCTCCCCCTCTCGAACTTCACACCAGCCGCTCCGCGATCAGCCAGGCGATAGCCGAGATGGTGTGGGCGGGGTTGACACCCATGTTGGTGGGGAAGATGGACGAGTCGGCGACGTAGCAGCCCGGCAGGTCGTGGCACTCGCCCATGGGATTGACGACGGATTTGGCGGGGTCGGCGCTCATGACGGCGGTGCCGAACATGTG
>JAGWVZ010000470.1 GCA_018970625.1 Myxococcales bacterium
GAACGACATGGGCTGCTCCGGGTGGACGGTTGTGTGGTAACTCTCGTCTACCCCGGATCAGCTCTCACGAACAGCCCTATCCGCTGCCCTACTAACTCTACCATTGCGGATCAGCACCCACCGCCGCCCTGCGAAGCGATGGGCGTTTGGCGGCCCGGGGTCGATGAGACGCGGGTGACTGGAAAACCGCCTACTCCACGCTCAGCGCGTAGGCGTTTCCTGAAAGCGGCTCATCACGATATAAATACACTTCCAGCGTGAGTATTTGTGCTACCGACGAGCGATATTCCAGCAATTCGTCATCATCAGTCGATATCGCCGAAGCGATCGCCAATCCGGTAGAATCCAGCAATCGCATGTCGATATCGCCGCCGCTGTGCGCAAATCGTGCGGTAATGCGAAGGGTCTGCCCTGCGGTGACGGGCATCGAGAAGAAGTCTCTGTCAAAGGGGCATACACGCAGGGAGCCGCTGGCGTCGCCGAGGGGGCTCGCGAGGCTTGCGCTGTCGTTGTCCTCCTGAGAATCGTCTGCACAGCCAGTGGTTGCGGGCACCAGGGTGCCGTTCAGGGCGTAGTCATTGCCGACAGATGCGCCCGAATCGCCCACCAGTTCGACGCGAAGAACGTGCAAACCGGCCGTGCGTGCTGTCCAGGTGACGGTTTCGTTGTCGGTGGTGGTGGTCGCGGTGGCCACCGTACTTCCGGCAGGGTCGAGCAGCCGCAGATCGATATCGCCATTGGCGTCATCGAAGGCGGCCTGCCAGGTGAGAGTGTCGCCGACGTTCATGGAGAGCCCGAAGAAATCGGCGTCTCCGGGGCACGAGCGCAGTCCGGGGATGTCGCTGGCCGATACGCGGCTGGGCGTCGCGGGCGTATCATTGGGTTCGTAGATGTCTTCCGTACAGGCTTCGGGGGCAGCCTCGACGGCGGTCACGAGGGTGTAATCGTTGCCCGAGGTCGCGCCGGAATCGCCGAAGAGGCGCACCTCGACGAACCAGGTGCCCGACGAAGGAGCGGTAAAGACGAGCGTCTCGGACGGCGCCGTAGAGGTGGCGGAATCGACGACCCGGCCGCCGGCATCGAGCACGAGCAGGTCAACGTCGCCCTCACCCGACGGGTGGGAGAGCGTGATGGTGAGCGTGTCGTTGCGAGACAGGTCGAGCGAGAAGAAATCCGAATCTCCCACACAGACGCGAACGGCGTTGATGGCTCCCAGGGTTAGCGGCCTGGCCTGCGAAATGGCGTCATTTTCCTCGAGCGCGTCGTCGCTGCAGCTGCACGCGGGGGTTGCTGCGCACGCGGATTCAGCGCAATCGACCGAACCGTTGCAGTTGTCGTCGAAGCCGTTGTTGCAGTTTTCGGCGACTTCGGGTCGCACCAACTGGTTGGAATCATTGCAATCCCGATTATTCGTTACCGAGCCGGAGATGGGCGAACACGAGGAGGTCGCCGAGGCCGATGCCGACCCAAAACCGTCACCGTCGCCGTCGGGCCAGAACGATTGGGCGACCGCTCCCTCGTCAATGGCCCCGTCACAGTCGTTATCGCGGTTGTCGCACAGCTCTGGCGCTGCCGGCGCGGTCAGGCGGTCACGATCGTTGCAGTCATCGGCGCTCGCCACGTAGTTAGCCGGCTGCAGGCAGGAGGTCCGCGGTGTGCTACCGGCCGCGCCGCGCCCATCAAAGTCGGCGTCCACGAACCACTCCGAGGTTGGAATACCCTCATCGATCGCACCATCGCAGTCATTGTCGATGCCGTCGCAGACCTCGGCGGCCCCGGGGTAAATGTCGCCACGCGACGGAGCACAGTCGGCAGCTTCGCAGTCAGGTCCGACGCCGAACCCGTCGCGATCCGGGTCGAAGCAACCGGTGCACCCGCCCGCCGAAGGCAGGCACTGACGCGTCGGTGCGCCAGCCAACGAGCGCGCGTCTGCGCATACAAACCCCTCGGGGCAGTCTTCAGCGCTGCGACAACTCAGACCGCAGGCAGGCTCTTCGGGCAGCAAAAGGCAGGCGTCACGCTCGCCGCCACAGTCGTCATCCCCATCGCACGGCGCACAGATGTCCGTGGCGACAATCCGGCATGCGCTGGTGCAAAAATCGTCGTCCACGCGATTGCCGTCGTCGCACTCTTCTCCGTTGTCTGTCGTGTCGTCTCCACAAGAAGCGACTTCACAACCGGTGCGGCACGCGTTCGGCAGCTCGTCACTATTCAGCTCTCCATCATCGCAGGCCTCGTCTCCTTCCACGATGCCGTTGCCACAGACGGGCACGGGCGGCGCGACATCCTCTTCCGGAAGCAGCACGTCGGTGCCGGTCGCGGTCGCATCGGTGTCCCCGGCATCCGATTCAACCCCATCGGAACCAACGGCATCGGCCACAGTGTCATCCTGAGGTTCGAGAGCACCCGGGTCGGAAGACGCCGCCACGCAGGCCCAGAGCCCTCCAGCCAGGGCGGCCAGACCCACCAGGCCGATAGGACCAACGCGCACGGTGCCCGCACGGGCGGTCAGAAATCCACGCATGAACATCACATGGAACGGAATCACAACCTCGACGCCGTCAGCCAACGCAGGCATTCGGTCAACAGCGGTGCCGCATACCATGCGAACCAGTCAGCCGGCAAACGAGCGGTTGCAGCGGCCAACCCGCGAACACGAGGTCCCCACTCCCGCCGCGCGGCCCCGCACGACACCAAAGCTCCGGGGTTGATGAGCGCGCACGTGCCGAGCGATGACCGCCCCTTTGCCAGCAGAAGAAAAATCCGGATGCTGAATGGTTGAAATCTGAGTCACGGCAATTTAGAACGGTTCTACGATTTTGACGGAGCCCGAGAAGGGCCGCGCCAATGACTCTGTTCTACCCCTTGCGTTGAGTAGTTATGAACACGACCCTCTCCCTCCTGCGTTCCGGTGCGGTTCTATCGCTTCTGGTCCTGACGGCGGCTTGCCAGCGTGGCGGCGAGAGCCCTGCTGGCGAAGCGACCGGAGCACCTGCTCCTGCCGACCCGCGCACCTCAGGCCTGTTTGCGGCGCTGACCGTGCCAACGAACCTTGACGCCGAAAAGGTCGAAATGGGCGCTCGGCTGTACCATGACACCAACCTGTCGGGCGATGGTACGCAGTCCTGCTCGTCGTGCCACAATATCGCCGAGGGCGGCGACGACGGTTTGGTCTCCTCTCCGGGCATCAACGGCATTCCAGGCCCGATCAACTCGCCGACGACGGTCAACTCGCACCTGAACTTTGTGCAGTTCTGGGACGGGCGCGCGGCGACGCTTGAAGAGCAGGCGGCTGGTCCGGTGGCGAACCCTGGCGAGATGGGCGCTGTTTGGGCAGACGTGGTCGCGTACGTGGCAGCCGAGCCCTGGTACGCAGAGAAGTTTGCCGCCGAATACCCGGACGGTGTCACGCAGGCGAACATTACGCATGCGATCGCCGAGTTTGAGCGTTCGCTCGTCACGCCGGCGCGCTTTGACGCCTGGTTGCAGGGCGATGATAACGCCA
>JAGWVZ010000471.1 GCA_018970625.1 Myxococcales bacterium
ATACAGCTGTTTGGTGCAGGGCCAAGCCGGCAACACGGTCACGAACGTCATTTTTCGTCGGTGCACGTTTGCAAATAGTCTGGCCAACGGGCTCGAATTGAGGTCCGACGCCAACAACAACGGCGGCTGCACGCAGGTGCTTGTTGACTCTTGCCGGTTCTACAACAACGGCGGTCACGGACTGTTCATGCACGCAGTCAATGACTGCACGATCATCAACAACGAGGCATTCAACAACGGCGCCACAATCAGTACCGGCGGTCACGGAATTTCCGCGTATCCGCGCTTCGCGACCGTCACCAGCGGTTGGACGTTGGAATCTGGGACGGTATATCGCCGAGCGCTCACGTCCATCAACGCCAACGCAACCGATGTTTTTGTCGTGCAGGATGTCGACAAAACATCTGGCCTGAATCTGGTTTACAAAGTGGCGGCGACAACGAGTCCTTCAACCGGGCAGTTTTCTGTGTCTGGCGGCAACCTTTACATCAACCTTGGCATCAACCCGGCTGGCGTGTCGCTGTATCTGTTTTGGTTGGTGTCGAGGCGTCTGGTCATCGCTGGCAACTACTGCCACAACAACATCTTCAACCGTGCGGCCGCCTTTACCGAGGGTCATGGCATCGCACTTGATGACGCCACTATGGACAGCGTTGTGGCATTTAACCGGTGCGAGGATAACGAGGGCTACGGAATATCGGTCAACAGAGGCGACAACAACCGCGTTTTCGGGAACATGGTGCGCAACAACGGCGGGCCGGCCATCGTGGTCAACCCTTGCGTTGGCATGAACATTTTCAACAACACCTGCGTCGGCAACAATACCGATAGCACGATTGCCGCCACTGGCGAAATCGTGCTCTCCGACACTCGCGATGCATTGGTCGGCAACAACGCTCTTGTGCCCGGCGCTGGAAGAACGTTTGGGATTTCAGCAGGCGCCGGCACTGTCAATCTGACCGGGTCGACCAATCGCGTTCAAACCGGTTTCACCGCCGCGCAAACGGGCACTTTCACAAACAATTCGGTTGGCGATGTCTCGTCCTACATACGCTCCGACGGCTCTCTCATTGTGCCCAGCACCGCCACCATCGCCACCGTCGGCACCGACAACCCGCTGGCGACCGCAGGCACGTATGTAGCAGGCGTGACCCTGCGCAACGGCCGACTGCGCCCCGGGTTCGCGCCGATTGGCGCGTACCAAGCCGTGCTCCCCCGCGCTGCCCGAGCCTAACGCGTGGAACCGCGCCAGATCCTCCGCGAGATCACCGCCTACGAGCGGACGTTTCGCAAGTGGGAGGAACGCGCACGCAAGATTGTCAAGCGCTACCAAGGCGACTACGTGCGCCAGAATCAGGCGCAGTACAACATCCTGTGGTCCAACGTCGAGACGCTGATCCCGGCGGTGTTCGCACGGGTGCCGCAGCCTGAGGTTACCCGGCGCTTCAAGGACCGCGATGCCGTCGGCCGGGTCGCTGCGCTGATCCTTGAGCGGGCGCTGGACTACGAGATCCAGCATTACGACGACTATCGCGCCGGCATGGTCTCCGCAGTCAAGGACCGCTTCCTCTGCGGCCGCGGCGTGGCCTGGGTGCGCTACGAGCCCAAGTTCCAGAGCGAGCAGCTGCAGATCAGCGAGGACGCCGAGGAGTCGGTCGAGACCATCGACTACGAGTGCGCACCGGTCGACTACGTGCACTGGAAGGACTTCGGCCACCAGTGCGCCCGGTCGTGGGAAGAGGTCAAGTTCGTGTGGCGCAAGGTCTATCTGCGCTATGACGAACTGGTCGAGCGCTTCGGGGAGGAGGTCGCCGACGGCACGCCGCTGGACAACGCGGTGAGCGACTACGTGAAGGACGACAAGACAGAGCGGCAGGAGTCACGCGCCACAATCTACGAGGTGTGGAGCAAGGACGACTCGATGGTCTACTGGGTCAGCAAGGCGCGAGAGCAGTTCCTCGACGCGCAGCCTGACCCGCTGGGCTTGCATGAGTTCTGGCCGTGCCCGAGGCCGTTGTACGCGGCCATGACGACCGACAGCCTGGAGCCGATCCCGGACTTCTCCATCTACCAGGACCAGGCCGACGAGCTCGACCTTATTACCACGCGCATCGACGGGCTGCTGCGGGCGCTGAAAGTGACCGGAGTTTACGATGCCAGCCAGCCATCGCTGCAGCGGCTGCTGTCGGAAGGCAGCAACGGGACGATGATCCCGGTGGACAGCTGGTCGGTGTTCAGCGAGCGCGGCGGCGTCAAGGGCATGATCGAGTTCCTGCCGCTGGATCAGGTAGCCGGTGCGCTGCTGCAGCTCTACGGTGCTCGAGACCAGATCAAGGCGCAGATCTACGAGCTCACCGGCATCAGCGACATCATCCGCGGCCAGTCGGCGGCGAGCGAGACGGCGACCGCGCAGGAGATCAAGGGCCGCTTCGCGAGCCTGCGGCTGCGCAAGATGCAGGAGGACGTTGCGCGGTTCGCGAAGGATCTGCTGCGCATCAAGGCGCAGATTATCTGCCGACAGTTTCAGCCGCAGACCATCGCGCTAATGGCCGGCGTGCAGCAGATGACCGAGCCGCCCGAGGTCATCATGCAGGCCATGCAGGTGCTCAAAAACGACGACATGCGCGGCTTCCGGATCGACATCACGTCCGACAGCCTGACGCAGATCGACGACGAGGCCGACAAGGCGGCAAGGGTCGAGTTCATGGCGGCGACCTCACAGTTCCTCGAGCGCACCGTGCAGGCCGCCACCGTCGCGCCGGCGCTCATGCCGCTCATGGGCGAGTTGCTGCTGTTCGGCATCCGCGGCTTCAAGGTCGGCCGCTCCATTGAGGGTGCGTTCGACCAGACCATGGCCATGCTGCAGCAGCCCAAGCCCGAGCAGCCCGACCCGCAGCAGATGGCGATGCAGGCCGAGATGCAGGCGCGCGCAGCCGAGATGCAGGCCAGTCAGCAGGCCGAGGCGGCCAAGCTGCAACTGGAGCGCGAGCGCCTGCAGCAGGCGGCAGGCATCGAGCAGATCAAGCTGCAGGGCCAGCAGGCCATCGAAGAGATGCGCCAGTCCAACGCCATGCAGATCGAGGCCATGCGGCAGGAGGCCGAGACGCAGCGCGTACTGCAGAAGGCCGAGATCGACGCAGCCATCAAGCGCGAACTCGCGCTCATGCAGCAGCAGGCCGAGGAGCAGCGCATGGCCATGGCGCAGGCGCAGACCGTCGGCGAAGTGCGCACGGTGGTCGGCGAGGTGTCGACGCAGATGCAGCAGATCCTGGCCGACGTGGCCGCTGCTCTCAAGGCACCCAAGCGCATCGTGCGGGGCAAGGATGGACGCGCCGTGGGCGTGGAGAGCAACGGGCAGTTGTCGCGCATCGTGCGCGGCATCGATGGCCGCCTGGCGGCACTGGAGGCCATGGAGGCCGAGGAGCACGAAATGGAGATGAGCGATGGCGACCGGTGACGTCAAGTGGTTCGCGCAGGCGCTGCTGGACCTGGG
>JAGWVZ010000472.1 GCA_018970625.1 Myxococcales bacterium
GCCTGGCGCCGCCCGCCGGGTGATAGGCCGCTCGCATCGCCTCATGGGTCGCGTCAATGACGGCCGGGGGTGTCATGGAGAGGTTAAATACCCGGCAGGGCAGCACTTCGTTCGCGGCTCTCACGGTGTTGCGGTCCGTCGTACCCAGATAAAGGCGCAGCGTATCGAGCGCGACGTCCACCGGCACAAGTCGCAGCCTGTCGAATGCCCAGAACGAGGGCACAGGCACGCGGTCGAAAGCACGTCCGTAGGCGGCAGTCGCCTGGGCCAGATGGGCCTCCGACACAAAATCCTGAGCGTGAACAAAGCGTTCTGGCAGGTCGTTGCTCGCCAGCGCGTCGCCCCGCAGCAGACGGGTGAAAACCTCGACGGCCTCGCGCAACAGGACCCCTTTCACCAGCGGCCACGCTACCCGCTCAAACGGGGTGCGGGGCGCAATCCCGTGGGCCTGGTGCACAAAGTCAAAGCGGCCGCTCCCGAATCCATAGCGCAGCGTTCGATTCTTCCAGGGAGACAGCGCCTGCAGGGTCAGAAAGGTGCGCAAGGCTTCGGCGTGCGCGAGGGGCCCACCATTCGGCACAATGGTGTGCAGGGCAGAGCCCACCCCAATACGCTTTGTCCGCGAAAACAGAAGCGGCGCCAGCTGCAGAATGTCGGTGTTCAGGCACACTTCGCCCCGAAAATGGGGCAGCACCGGGGCCGAACCACTTCGCTGCTGTTCGGCCAGCGACAAATGAGCGCCTCCGATCCATGCCGTCTCAAAGCCGAGAGAATCGGCCAGCTCGACCTGCCGGATCAGGTTGTCCCACATGATGGCCTCGGTCGGCAGCTGCCCGTCGACCGCGATCTGCGAAAACCCGTAAAACACGTCCAGTCTTCGACTCATGTGGCAGCTCCCGTGTCGGCAGGCGGCGCGACCAGACGAGCCATGGAGGTGTCGTCGAGCAGGGAACGCATCCGCTTCGCCAGCGCGCGCGTCATCTCCAGCACAATCTTGTGTGCCGCGAGACTCCCGACTGCCAGAAGCTGATTGAGCGCCCGGGCCGGGAATCGAAGCAGTATCGCCGGTGTGTGCGCCCGCACGCTCGCGGAGCGTGGCGCGCCGTCGAGCACCGAAAGTTCGCCAAAGAACGCCCCGCGACCCAGGGTCGCCAGCTCGCGTCCGTGCCTCTCAATGATGCAGACCCCATCGTACACCAGAAACCATGCGTCGCCGGGCTCGCCTTCCCGCAAAATCAGGGATTGTTCCTCTACGACCTGTACCTGCACGACAAAGATGACTTCGGCCACCTCGGCTGGCGTAAGCGTTCCGCAGAGCGGATTCTGCGCCAGAAAAAGTGCCAGTTCATCAACCGTGGGTGGCGAGCGCATGCAGGCCTCTGCGTGTTCAAGGCGACAGGGATTGTGTCTCGGTGCCCTGCTGCCTCACCCGAAAACCACACATTGTCAACTGTGGTCCGGCCGTGTGGCCTTGCTTTTGTCTGCTTCCCGGTGCGGATTTCGAGCCGTCCGTGGGTTCCCTGAACCCGGGCGGAAAGTGAAAGCAGGCGCTTCTGCTGTACGGTCTGCACCGCTCCGTCCCGCTAGTTCGCTCCCCCGGTCTGCGGGCACATCGTTCCACAACGTCCCGAACCAGCGACGTTACCGCGAGGCCACCTCGTCCAGCAGGCTGCCTACCCGAGCCTCGACCTCCGCGCCGCCGGGCAGCCAGGCTTCGACCGAGCTGGTCCCGTAAAATCGACGCAAAAGCAGGGCGGTAGTCACTGACAGGCTGAAGTCCCGGGTCTCGTTGGCGGCGATCCAGTCGGCGTGACCCGCGTTTGCAAAGTGCAACAGGTGCGACGGCGCCGGTGCGCCCCGATAAAAGTGGATGGCGCGCAGGTGCGCATCAGGCGTGAGCGTCGCATCTTCGGTCGCGAATACCAGTGACTCAGCCCGAATCTGGCCCACCACGCCGACATCACCCGACACACAGTTCGGCGCGACCGGGAAATCGTTACAGCCATCGCCGATGAAACAGGGCGGACCCCCGCCATTGTTGGGGTCCATACCGATAACGAGGTCCACTCGCGGGTCGCTGGCAGCCGTGAAGAAGGCGATCTTGCCGCCCAGCGAGTGGCCAGCGAGCGCGATTTGCCCGGCGTTGATGTTGCCGCCAAAGGGCCCTTCCGGCGAGAGCGCCAGATCGATGAGCGCCTGCACCTCAAGCACCTTGAGGTCCTGTGCAGGCGGGTCGGTAAAGCCAGCGTTCGGAAAGGTCAGCGCGGCGACTGCAAATCCATGCGAGGCAAGGTGCTCGCTCTGGTACGCCAGGCTGTTCAGGTTCGCGCTAAACCCGTGAAGCATGATCACGAGCGCCGGAGCCTCACCGGGCTCGGGCCCGCGCTCGGGCACCCAGGCGCGCCACACCACCTCGTCGCGGCCCGGTGAGGGGTTGGCAAACTGGCCGTCGGCGAGCGTGAACGTGACGGAACCCTGTGTCGCAGGGTCCACCAACGTATCGCGGCACACGACATCACCCACCTGGGGCATGACTCCGCCCGAAGAGGCGTCGTCGGCACACGCATCGGTCACCACCTGGGTGCGCTCGACCACGGCGAGCCCGGCGCATTCGTTGACCTGCGCCGAACCGACGTCGGTGGTCGTGTCGGACGCGCTGGCATCACTGCCGCCCTGCCCAGCATCGGGCTCAACAGGCCCTGCGTCGGTGTTGGTGTTGGCATCGCCCGCTGCCGAGCCTTCGGCGTCGCTCGCCCCGTTGTCCGTCTGCCCCGTCGCATCTTCGGTCGGGGTGTTCGCTGGCGAGCTCGCCTCGTCGTCACCACAGGCCATCAGCAGGAGACATATCAGAGAGGCAACACGGCAGGTACGCATAGAAAGCTCCATCCTTCAGTTCGGTGACCACTTCGAAGCAGGACGATGCGCGGAGTCAACGTCAGATGCAAACTGCAAAGTCATGCGACGCGCGAGGTTGGCCCGACGTGCGGCAGGACGTCAGTCACGGGAATGGCATCAGGCGCTCGCGTGGCGTGGCCGGCGTTGTCGCGCGCCCTGATGTGTCAGCTCATGTCGGAGTGGTTCCAGCGTGTCTCCTCTGGCGGCGTCCCATACGGCGGCGTTGAGCGCGTGGCTGCGCGCTGCGCCGAGTGCGGGTCTGGTACACGCGGCGAACTTTTCGTGTAGTTGGTCGGCAGTAGCAGGCGACTTCCAGTGGCCCGGCCAGCGGTTTCCTTCGGCGCTTCGACCGTCGTCGAGTGCGATGCGCAACGTCAGCGCAGGAAAAGCGGTCGCGCGCGTCGGGTCGCGGACCAGCCTGACTCGGCTCAGGAGCGAGCGAAGCGAGGCGCGTTCAAGGCTTTCCGGGGTGAAACTCCGGGTATCGACCCGGCCATCGTGGAGCGCCAGCGCAACACACGCCTGAAAACTGAAGCGGGCTTCGTCAGGATCACGCGGGTCAGGGCGATCGCAGTAGGGCAGCACCGGCGTGCTGACG
>JAGWVZ010000473.1 GCA_018970625.1 Myxococcales bacterium
CAATTCGCTCCCACTGCTTTGCCGTCCGCCGCATACGCTCTGCTCCACGTTGACGGGGTCGTCTGTCGACCCGATGCACGTAAGATCAGGAATTTACGCCGGTCCCGCAAGGACGGGGTCTGGTGAACGGTTACTGTGCACCGACGCACCGTAATCGTGGCGGTCAATGGCAGGGCGGTGGTGGCGCCAGCGAAGCACTTCGGATGAGCCGCGAACGACTGTCACTCGCTGGCGGGCGGGCGTACCAGCACGTTGGCGGTTAACAGGCCGGCGACGAGCGATGCGGCAACGACCAGCATGGTGATGAGCGTGTCGACACCGCCGACTACATCGTTCTGCATGAGCGCGGAAATACTGCGAAATCCGACACTTCCGGGAACGAGCAGGGTCAAGGCAGGCGCGGTCACCGTCAGGGTGGGCTGCTGATAGCGGCGGCCATACCAGTTGCCCATGACACCCAGCAGCAGCGCGCCCACAAAGCCACCGACGCTGGCTCCCAGCGCCGTCGCACCTGCACGCGCACCCATAAAGCCAATGGTCGAGACCAGGGCGATCATGGGCAGGTCGCGAACGCGCGCGTGATACAGAAGAGCAATCGCGACACCACCGACCAGAACAGCGAGGGGCATCAATGCGGTCAGCGGCTGCAATGGAGGGCCATATTCGGGCGATAACTGAATGGCGTTTGCGAGCTGCGAACCAATCACGACACCAACACCCAGCTGCAGAAACGTAACAGCGGCGCTGGCAAATCGCGCCGTGCCCGACACCAGATTGCGTGTCGCCAGCTCGGTCATGGCGACCGTGAGCGTAAATCCGGGCAGCAGCGAGATCAGGGCCGATAGCACGGTCTCGAAGATCGCGACCGGCGCGATCCACGATGCCCAGAGCGTGGCCAGGGCGGTGGCGACCACGGCAGAGAAGAAGTCCAGCACTGTACCCAGCTTCTGAGACCGGCGCCCCAGCAGCGAGATCGCACCAACCACAACGCCTAATGTGGTCGCGGCTGCTACATCAGACACACCGCCCTGAAAAAATATCGAGGCCGCGAATGACGAAATGCCGTGGCAGGCGAGGCGTGCCCATTCGGGGATTTCATCGCGCATGTTGTGAATGGCGGCGATGCGCTCGGCGCCTGTCTGCGCGCTGACCTCACGATTTACGATCTCGTCGGCGAACTCGTAGAGACGTGAGAGGCGGGCGAGGTCGACCGAGCCGGGCGAGATGCGAATGAGACGAAGCATCTGCCGGTCCATGGGACCAAAGGCGAGCGAAACCGACGTGGGCGTGCAGAGCACATGCAGCGGGTAGCCCATGCGCTGCGCGACGGCCTCGATCATGTGCTCAATGCGGTGCGCCGGCGCCCCGTAGAGGTGCAGGCCGCGGGCGAGCTCGGTGATGAGCTGCATCTCGTCAGGCGTGGGCACCCGGGTCTCGAGCTGGACCGGCGGCAACGTCTCGCCGGTCTCGAAAACGCTGAGCCTGGGCAGCGCCTCGCGAACGCCGGACGTGGGTTCGCCGGGGGCCGATGCGGGCAGATCGTCCTGATGGGGAGCAGACACGGCGCCTTGGCGGGAGAGAGTCAACGTAGCACGCGAACGCGGGCGGGATGGGCCTAGGAGGCTCACGCACGGATTGCAAGGCGGTACCGTGAGATGACGTGACCACCGTCCACCGCGCCCACTTCTTCTACGCGCAGAGAGAAAGTGCCGAGCGCCCCTTGCGTCGTGCGCCAAGGTCATGCAGAGGACAGGGCGTTCACCCACCCGGAGGCCGCTTTGACTTCGATTCCCCCCCTTCGCCCTGCACCGGTTCAGAGCCCCATGGTGCCACCCGCGCACATGCCGCCTGCTGAGCTGGCGCTGGCCAATGACCTGCAGCAGACAAACGCCGTGCTGGTAAAGCAGCGCTGGGAGGCGGCTGAGTTTCTGGGTTTCGAGACCCGGAATAAATACGACATTGTGAATACGCAGGGGCGTGTTATCGCGCACGCCGCCGAAGACCAGAAAGGCATGCTCGGGTTTCTGATGCGGCAGTTTCTGGGGCATTGGCGCAGGTTTGATATTGTGCTCTACGACGCCCAGCGTCGTCTTATCGCAGTGGGCTCACATCCATTTCGATTTATTTTTCACCGGCTCGAAGTACGCGACGCCAACGGGCAATTTCTGGGCGCGCTGGAACAGCGCTGGGCATGGTTTTCCAAAGAGTTTGATGTCACCGACGCGCAGGGTCGCAACATCATGCGCATGTCGTCTCCTCTGTGGAGGCCGTGGACCTTTCCCTTTACGCGTGGCAGCACAGAGGTCGCGAAGGTTACGAAGAAATGGGCCGGGATTTTCGCCGAAGCACTCTCAGACAAAGAGCAATTCGCTGTTCAGTTTCAGGACGCGCGCCTGACTGCGCAGGAGCGTTTGCTGCTGACGTTCTGCGCGATCTTCGTCGATCTGATGTATTTCGAGCACAAGGCGAATTGAGACGCGAGCGGGGAGTGTACGCTCACGCGGGGCAGCAAACGTGAACGAATAAGGAGGGGCCCACTCAGTCTCGCCTGAGGATGTGCGCTGCCTGCTCGGAGCCCCCGAACAACGCGCCCTCCGTATAACAGACAGGAGCTCTGTATAAAATGAACTTCACGGACTTGACTTCGACTGGCCTACCATCTACCGCTCTCAGGTACGCGGCAACCTTCCGGAGGAGAGGTGATGATGAATATCCCAACGCGCGGTCCTGCGGTCAACGGCACGCCTATGGCACCTCCACTGCCGACTCCGTCGAAAGAGGTGACCTTTTCACAACAGCTTCGGGAGACCAGCGCACTGCTGGTACGAAGAACCTTCACCCTGATGGAATTATTTAGCCTCAATGCCCGAAACGAATATGAAATTGTGAACAACAGGGGGCGAATCATCGGACGTGCAGCCGAGAGCCAGAAGGGATGGCTGGGTTTCGTGGCACGAACGCTTCTGGGACCATGGCGTACGTTTGAGATTCAGGTCCGGGATTCGCGGCATCGTCTGGTGGCTGTAGGCAAAAGCCGTTTTCGATTTGTTCTGAATCGATTTGATATTCTGGATTCACAGGGCAACTACCTGGGCGCCCTGGAGCAGCGTTGGTCATTGTTTAACAAAGCGTTCGACATTACGGACTCCCAGGGGCGTTATATTCTGCGAATGACTTCGCCCCACTGGAATCCATGGACCTTTCCGCTGACTCGCGGCAGCCATGAACTCGCCCGGGTAACCAAACAATGGTCCGGTGTATTTACCGAGGTCCTGACCGACAGAGAGCAGTTTGCTGTCGAATTTCACTCTTCTAAACTCAAGTCGAGCGAGAGAATCCTGCTCGTGTTTTGCGCCATCTTCGTAGACGTGATGTACTTTGAGGGTCAGGGCGCCAGCAGTCTGCGGGATTACGTGGGTCTGTAGTCGCAGCTCAGACAGCCGGCATCGCGAGCATCCTGACCCGATTGCGAGCAGACGCTACAACATCGC
>JAGWVZ010000474.1 GCA_018970625.1 Myxococcales bacterium
AACGACGCGCTTCAACGCTACCTGCTGGAATCAAGGCCCGCCCTGCTGCAGCGCATGCCGGCTGCGGTGGACGACGTCTTTGTGACGCGCCGTGGTGAGGCGATGACCAGGCAGGGATTCTGGAAAAATATTCAGCGCTACGCCTTGCTTGCCGGGATTGACGGTGGTCTTGGTCCGCACCGACTCAGACATTCGTTCGCGACGCATCTGCTGCGCCATGGCGCAGACCTTCGGGCGCTTCAGGCGATGCTTGGGCACTCGGATATCAGCACGACCCAGATTTACACCTTTGTCGCTCGCGAGCGCCTGAAGGAGGTGCACAGGAAGGCGCACCCCCGGGACGCCCTGCGCATCGATTGAATTCCCGTTTACCGGCCGAGTGAACTCGGATAGGTGCCCACCCCTATGGATACGCCGATCATCGTTAGTATCGTCATGGCCGTCGTGGGCATGATCTTCAGTGTTACCGTTCACGAGTGGGCTCATGCGGTGGTCGCCGACCGACTGGGCGACCCAAATCCTCGACGAGAAGAACGACTAACGCTGAACCCCACCACCCACCTGGATGTGCTGGGCACGCTTCTCTGGCCAGCTCTGGGTGCGAGTCTGGGGAGCGGACTGTTTGGTTGGGGCCGCCGTGTGGAGTGGGACGAGCGTAGGTTCAGACGGGACGTGAATGGGGTGAAGGGTGCCGTTATGACGGCCCTGGCTGGTCCGTTCGCCAATCTGGTTATGGCCGTTCTGTGCGCGGTGATGATGAAGGCCGTCCTGATAATTTCGGGTCAGCCGCTGCAGGCACAGACTGGCACCTTGCATGCTATCGTGCTGTTTATGCAGGTTTTGTTGCCGATGAACCTGCTGCTGTGCCTGTTTAATCTGTTGCCCGTCGCACCCATGCTGGATGGATTCACCGTGCTGGCGGCGGTGGTAGGCCATGACCATCCGGTGATTCGCGCGATGCTGGCCAACCAGCTGCTGATATTTGTCGCGATCGTGTTCTTCGGCGGACGTGTTCTGGTTGGCCCCCTGACGGCGCTCTATGCCGCCATTCTGTCGATGGTGGGCATCATCTGACATCGATTCGTGGAGTGCGAGTCCGCCATGAGCCCCAAGCGCCGCGACGAAGGGATCGAAGTCCCCGAACCTGACAGACCGCCGGGGTTCAGAGCTCTCGAGCTCTCGATGGATGGCTTTGAAGGGCCTCTGGACCTGTTGTTGCACCTGATTCGCAAACACGAACTCGAGGTCACCAACATTCCCATCGCGTTCATCACCGAGGAGTACCTTCGCTATCTGGACGCGATGCAGTCACTGGACCTGGGTGTCGCGGGTGAATATCTGGTGATGGCGGCCACGCTCTTGCAGATCAAATCACAGATGCTGCTGCCGCAGTCGAGCAGCGCCGAGTCCGACGACTCCGACGATGACCCTGAGGACCCGCGGGCTGTTCTGGTCGCCCGTCTGCTGGAGTATCAGCGATACAAGGAGGCGGCGGGTCGGCTCGGCGGTCGCGAGATGATGGGGCGCGACGTCTTCGCACGCCCGTCGCGGGCGACCGAATACGAATCAGACGCTGGTCCTCCGGAGCTGTTGCCCGTGTCGCTGTACCAGCTGCTTGAAGCGCTTCATCGGCTGCTCGCCGAGCGCCCTGCGGAGAGTCTGCATGAGATTACGCCCGCAGGCATTAGCCTTCGAGCCACGATTGCACGCATCGCCGAGCACCTGCAGGAGCATCCGCGGGTCACGTTGCTGGAGCTGGTCTATCTGCACGGAACTGAGCCGACGCGAAACGACATCGTGATTACATTTCTGGCCCTGCTCGAGTTGGCCAAGATGCGCATGGTGAAGCTTTTTCAGGCTCGGCTGTCCTCGAATGAGCTGTTCATCGAGCGTTCGGTGGTGGACTACGAAGACGTAGCTCAGCAGCTTGACGGGATTGAGGAGCCACGTTAATATCCGGCCCTCCGGTGCCCACGAGCACCAACGCGCGGCGTGATGCCGCCCGCCGCCCTGGACCTCTGTGTCTGAAGTGTCTTCATCTCTGGAAGTTGTTCCTGCTCCATGGCCTGCGCACTTTGTGCCGGCCGTAGAGGCCATGTTGCTGGCTGCCGAGAAGGCGCTGCGCGCGGACGAGATTGCCGAGTTGTTGAACCGGGTGGATGAAGTGCCCGTGCCGCCGAGCTGGGTAGACGGTATTCTGCAGGTGCTTCTGATGCGACATTCGGGCGACGATCGGGGCTTTCACCTGATGCGTCTGGGTGACGCCTGGGAGTTTCGAACCCGCGGTGCCTATGCCGACTACGTGCATGTCATGTACCGCAAAAAGCCCGTTCGTCTATCGCGCGCGGCGCTCGAAGTACTGGCCGTGGTCGCCTATCGTCAGCCCTGCACACGGGCCGACATCGACGACATTCGCGGTGTCGACAGCTCGGCTACGCTTCGTCAGCTGCTGGAGCGCGAGCTGGTGCGCATCATTGGAAAATCCGACGACGTGGGGCGACCATTACTGTACGCCACAACAGCCAGATTCCTGAGTTTCTTTGGTTTGTCGGCTCTCACAGAGCTGCCGACCCTCAAAGAGTACACCGAGTTGAGCGATGAGCATCTGGTGAAACTGCAGCAGCTGGACGCGACGTTGGCGGCGAACGCGACCGACGCAGAGGGCTCACCTTCGCAGGCCGCGCTTCGCTCCCTCGCGACGCCAGCACTCGAAGAGATGGCCGCATCAGCCCAACGACAACGGACCGACATGCAACCCGAGCTGGCGCTGCCGGTCGCCCCGGCAACCGGTGTCGATGCCAACACGCCAGTGTTTCCCGAAATCCCCTATGGATCGTCAGAAGACGACCCAGAAATCGACGGCTGAGAAGCCGCCATCCCTTCAGGTGCCTGATGTCAGAAGAACGCCTCCAGAAATTTCTCTCTCGCGCGGGTGTAGCCAGCCGTCGCAGCTCCGAAGACCTGATTACGAACGGTCGCGTGAAGGTGAACGGCCGAATCATTCGAGAGCTTGGCACCCGGGTGAATCCAGTCACCGATCGCGTGGAGGTGGACGGGGTCATCGTGGATGCGGACTCCCGATCGGTGTACCTGTTGCTGAACAAGCCACCGCGGTACATCTGCTCGCTGGAGGATCCCGAGGGCCGGGCCGTGGTGACAGACCTGGTGCCCCGAGTGTTCGGCCGCGTTTATCCGGTGGGGCGACTGGACTGGGATTCAGAGGGCGCGCTGCTCATGACCAACGATGGCGAGTTGACCCAGCTGCTGACGCACCCGCGTCATGAGGTCGAGAAGAACTATCTGGTGAAGGTGACCGGTCTGGTGGACAACATGGACACTCGTATCGATCGACTCCGGGAGGGTGTGATTCTGGATGATGGTTACAGGACGCTCCCCGCACAGGTATATCGCGACAGTGACACGGGACTGCACACGTGGTTCGTGGTTGCGATTCGAGAAGGGAAGAACCGGCAGATCCGTCGTATGTTCGA
>JAGWVZ010000475.1 GCA_018970625.1 Myxococcales bacterium
TCACTGCTCCACAGTCGACCCGACAATCACCTGTTCGACCGTTTCGCCATTCGGAAGCGTCGCACGCTGGACGCTGGACGGAGTTCGAAGCTCGATCTCAACAGGGCCTGCCGGTATCGCGCCAGCTGTGATCGCCGGGAGCGCGTCCTCGCGCACTTCATTGATGCGGACCAGCCCCGAGTGAATGACCGCGGGCACACCGCCCTGCCGGTCGCTCCCAGCGGGGCGAACCACCAGCAGGGCGTTCGACGGTGCGCGCGCCGACAGCGACCCGCGAATCCACAGCGCCAGCGCATCGCCCGGCTGAGGCTGCACGGCGCACAGCGCGATTCCCCATGTCGGCCACTCGGCCACAGGAACATCGCACGGCGCGGTACCATACACCTGCGTCAGCTCGTCCACCGGCAGCGCCTCTACCCCCTGACCCAGCAGAGCCGCCTGCCGCCCTGCAAAGCCGACCAGTCCGTACGCACGCTCCTGCACCAGCCAGGCGCCCACGCTGCGCCAGTGCCGACCCGGAACCACCACCCACGCGGCATCCTCAGGAAAGGGCTCGCCAGCCGCCAGCGCCTGTTCCACCTTCTCCCACATGTGCACCTGCTGGCGCTCACCAAATCGGGCTGCGATCGCGAACGGCAGAACAACCGGGTCACCTGCGGGAATGCTTGATGTCAGGTCGTGCAGGGCCTGAATCTGCTCGACCACCGATACCTCGCCCGGCGCCGGCGGTTCATTCAGGAGCAGAAAGTTCTCGCTTCGGAACCGCCCTCCACCTGGCAGCGCGCTCGACGTCGTGTAAACAAGCACGCCGCATACAGCCACCAACGCGACCCGCACCATGCCGCGCGCTGTGTGCTGACGCACGTAATCGCCCAGACGAGCCGCGCCGTCGATTCCCGACACCACCACCGCAGGCGCGCAGAATACCAGGTAGTGAAAATTGAGGACGAGCGACTGCATACGTGACGTCGCCAGCGCCAGCGCAAGCCCCGGCAGTACGGGCAAAAACCAGCGCCATCCCAACAGCGAAAGCCCACCGGCCGCAAATACCGTCACCAGCAGGATCTCGGCCTTGTAGCCTGCCACCTGCCAGCTCGTCAGGGACTCGCCTTCGTCCACAAAGTCAGCGGCGACCGTATGGGCGATCTCGTAGGAGCCATCGCCCATCGCAGGGCGCACCACATACCAGTACATCAGCAGCCAACCCACTGCGATAGCGGCAGTCACCACACGCAAGCGCCACGTCGCCAGCAGGGCGGGCCAGCTGGCGGGGGTCGCCAGCATCGCCACCACAATCACCGTCGCGTTCTCTTCGCGAACCAGCAGCGAAGCCAGCAAAAGTCCCGCCGCTGCAATGTCATAGTTTCCCAGCCGGCGCGCCCGAACCATGCCGCCCGTCAGCAGCAAAGCGCCCATCAGGTCAGGTCGCAGGTCAAACAGGAACGCGTTCGCGACCAGGGGCGTGCTCACCATCAGGACCGTCACCAGGCCCATCCAGCCAATCTGGGCGACTGCGTCCTCGCCTCGACGGGCCGCGTCACGCGACACGTGGCTCGCCGTCAACGCCGCAATCCCCCCGTACGAGACCGACTGCGCAATCAGCAGCGTCGCTGTCGCCGGCACCAGCCATGTCAGTGGCGCCAGCAGCACCAGCACCACATTGCTGTGAATGCTCAGGGACTGCAGCCCAACCACGGGGTTGTAAAAGCTGCCATGGGCGAAACCCCAGAGGCTACGCACGTAAATGGGACCATCAAAGGAGTGCGCCCATCCGTGCCAGTTCAACTGCACCAGCAGCGCGCCCAGCGCCCACGTCGCCCCCAGGCCCCAGGCGACCACAAATGCCTTCACCCAGCCGGCAAGTAGAGTATGCGCCTGCCTGTCGTCATCCATGCGCGCCACGTCCCGTTCAACGGGTTAACAGACCTGAGCTATGCAGGGTCGTCCATGAACCAGGATGGCTGAAACTCTCCGCGCAGCCCCGAACCCACCAGCTCCATCAGCCGGCGCACGCGCCCAGCGTCCCGAAAGTCCACCGTCGTCGTGTCCAGCGACACGAGCCGGTCGGCGGGCGTCCGCTGCATGTGCTCCCGATAGCGCCGTTCGAGCCCTTGCAGATAGCCCGGGTCGATCGACTTCTCGTACGAGCGCCCTCGCCGCGCGATGCGCTCCTCGAGCACCGGTACAGGCGCGTGCAGATACACCACCAGATCGGGCGCCGGAATCTGCCGCAACAGAATGTCGTACACCCGATCGAAGAGCGTCAACTCGTGCGCGTTAAGCGTCAGACCTGCGAAAATACGACATTTTTCGAAGAGATAGTCGCTCACCGCATGACGCTGAATCAGGTCTTCCTGAGCGAAGAGCTCCTGCTGATTGAATCGATGGACCAGAAAAAACATCTCGGTCGCGAACGCGTTGCGGGCCTGATCCGCGTAGAACGCCTCCAGAAACGGGTTCTCGTCGAACGACTCAAACACCGTTCGCGCGTTGAGCTCGGTAGCCAGTCCGTGCACGAGCGTGGTCTTGCCGACCCCGATCACGCCTTCGACCACCACATAGCGAGGAAAAGCGACGCTCATTCCGGACTCCTCGCGGGCTTTGGCTTCAGACGACCATGCTCGTTGGCTCGCGACGCCTCGCGCACCGCCGTGTCGTAAGGCACCGACTTGATGCCCGCCTCGCGGGCCAGCTCGATAAAGCGCTTCTGTGAACGCACCCGCGGCTGATCTTCCCCGCGTGGCACATACGCGTACACGCCGTCCGCGCCAAGGCGCCGTGCCTTGACGTTGTCTGCAAAGGTCAGGTCCAGAATCTCATCCATGAGCCGCCGCTTCAGATCGGCCGGCTCGACCGGAAACATCACCTCGATGCGCCGATACAGGTTGCGCGGCATCCAGTCGGCAGAGCTCAGGAACACCAGATCGGCGCCTCCGTGCCGGAAGTGGATGATGCGCGCGTGTTCCAGAAATCGGTCCACAATGCTGGTCACCTCGATGTTCTCGGACACACCCGGAATACCCGGCCGCAGACAGCAGATGCCCCGGATCGCCAGCTGCACCTTCACGCCAGCGCACGACGCACGATAAAGTGCGGCGATGATGGTCGGGTCCACCAGCGAGTTGAACTTCGCCCGAATCAGGCCCGGCTTCTCGGCCGAGTGCAGCTGGATCTCTTCCTGAATCAGCTGCAACAGCCGATCACGCAGGTCGAAGGGCGACACCGCGATCTTCGAGAACGTCGGCGCAGGCTTCCGCCCTGCCATAATGTCGTGGATATTCCGTGCGTTATAGCCGGTCAGAATATTGAACAGCTGCGATACATCCTCGGCCAGCAGGGGGTCCTGACTCAGCAGCGCGACGTCGGTGTACAGGCGGGCCGTACTCGAGTTGTAGTTGCCGGTGGACAGGTGCACGTACCGACGCACGGTGTTGCCCTCGCGCCGAACCACCATCGCCGCCTTGCAGTGCGTCTTCAGGCCCACGATGCC
>JAGWVZ010000476.1 GCA_018970625.1 Myxococcales bacterium
CGAAAGGACGCTTTCCCGACGCTCGATGGGCCACGTGGAACAAACCGCGGCCCTGATCCGTTCCGACACTTCTGCATGATACCGCTTGCTCACTGCAACGTTCGTCTCCATGCTGCCGCCCCCTTGACCATCGACACCTCCCAGCAGGCGCCCACATGTCGCGAGACCTCGCGGAGAACGACCAGCCGCTTCACCCCGAACAGCTGGTAGAGCTATTTTCGACTGCCGTGAAAGGCGATGCACGCCTGGGTGTCGGTACCGAACACGAGAAGTTCGGTTTCCTGCGCGACTCGCTCAAGCCTGTCCCCTACGAAGGCGAGCATGGCATTGGTCGGCTTCTTGGCATCCTCGCACAGGAAAGAGGGTACAAGCCACTGTTCGACAACGGAAATATTCTGGCGCTCGAAAAGGATGGCGGCGCGGTTACGCTCGAGCCGGGCGGTCAGCTTGAACTCTCCGGGAAAATCGCCCGCACCATCTTTGAGACCCGTGACGAGCTCCGGAGTCACCTGACCGACGTCCGCGAAGTCGGCGCTTCACTCGGACAGGTCTGGACGCACATGGCGCTGAATCCCTGGGACGACCTCGACGATGTGCCATGGATGCCCAAAAGCCGGTACCAGGTCATGCGCCGCTATCTGCCCACCCGCGGGTCGCTCGCCCACTGGATGATGAAGATGACCTCCACGGTGCAGGCGAACTACGACTTTCGCACCGAAGCCGACGCCATGGAGATGCTGCGCCTGACCTCGACCGTCGGGCCACTGGCGACCGCCATGTTCGCCAACTCCCCGTATCGATTCGGAAAAGCAACGGAGTATGAAACGTTCCGTATGCACGTCTGGGAAGACACCGACCCCGATCGCTGTGGCATTCCTGACTTCTTCCTCGACCCTGACGCCGGCTTTCAGCACTACGTCGACTACCTGCTCGACGTGCCAATGTTCTTCATCACGCGCGGCGGAAAATACATCGACCTCAGCGGCATTCCCTTTCGGCGGTTCCTCGAAAAAGGTCACGAGGGGCACCATGCTACCTGGGGCGACTGGCAGCTTCATCAGTCCACCGTGTTCCCCGACACGCGCCTGAAGCAGTATCTGGAGCTGCGGACCTGTGACGCCGGCCCCGAGACGCACCTGCTTGCCATGCCGGCGCTCTTCAAGGGGTTGCTCTACGACACGCAGGCCCGCCGTGAGGCGTTCGCGCTCGTGCCGACGCTGGACGGCGAAGCCGCACGCGATTTTGGCAGGGCGGTGGCACGCTTCGGGCTTTCGGGGTCATGGCGAGGTCTGGACGTACGCGAGCTCGCGACCGAGCTCGTGCACATCGCGGCGCGCGGGCTTGATCGTCAGGCGATTCGCGACGAACACCCCACCGAGCGCGAGTTTGTCATGCCACTGCTGGGTGATGACGGCCGCGCCACCAATCCGGCTACACGCTTCAGGGCCCTCTGGGAATCGTGCAACGGCGACCGACGCACGGTCATCGACGGCACCTCGATCCTGCCCTGAAATGTCTCAACCCAGATTCATGAGCTTGGAGAGAATCTCCTTCATGACCTCGGATGCGCCGCCACCGATGGGCAGCAGTCGCACGTCGCGGAAATAGCGCGAGATGAAGGATTCGTCGGAGTAGCCCATACCGCCATGCATCTGCAGGCACTCATCGGCTACCTTCTTGGCGACTTCCGCGCAGTACAGCTTGGCCATCGAGATCTTTTGCGTGGCGGCGGGTCCAACACGCTGGAACTCCTCGGCGGCCGCGTAGGCGAGCCAGCGGCCTGCTTCCACCTGGGTGGCCAGATCAACCAGCTTGTGCCGAGTCACCTGGAACTGAAGCAGGTTCTTTCCGAACGCAGGGCGATCCCGGCAATACTCGATGGTCTTGTCGATGGCGAACTGGGCGCCGGCGACACCCATGACCGCGCCGACCAGACGCTCGCCCTGAAAGTTCGTCATGATGTGATAGAAGCCGTGACCTTCCTCGCCGAGCAAATAACGCTTTGGAATCCGGCAGTTGTCGAAGTGCAGGATCGCGGTGTCGGAGCAGTGGTTGCCGATCTTCCTGATCTTGCCGCCGACCTCGAAGCCGGGCGTATCGGTCGGGAAGGTGAAGAGGCTAATGCCACCGTGCCGCGACTCTGAGGTACGGGCAGCCAGCGTGATGAAGTCACAACGGGTTCCGTTGGTGATCCACATCTTGCTGCCGGTAATCAGGTAGTCGTCGCCGTCCTTCTTCGCGACGGTCCGCATACCGGCCACATCTGAACCGGCACCTGGCTCAGAGACGCCGAGCGCCGCGATTTTTTCGCCCCGAATCGCGGGTGCCAGGAACTCCTGCCGCTGCTCTTCGGTGCCAATCTCGTTGATGATTGGCGTCGCCATGTCGCTCTGCACCATCATCGCCATCGGCAGGCCGGCCATCAGGCTCTTCGGCCACTCCTCGCACATCGCAATGGTGTACCAGATGTCGCCGCCCGAACCACCGACGTCCTCGGGGTAGCGCACGCCGAAGAAGCCCAGGTCGCCCGCGCGCTTGAACAGCTCTTTGGGAAACAGCTCATTCTCCTCCCACTCGTTCGCAAACGGAGCGCACTCCGTCTCAACGAACTTGCGGAAATTTTTACGGAAAAGCTCGTGGTCCTCGTTGAACCAGGGATTTGCGAACGACATGAACACTCCATCGCCAGGTTAGGTGAGCGTTTGCTCAACACCCGGACCATAGAGAACCGGGAGCGGGGTTGCAAGCCTGCACGGTAACGGAAAACGCGCCGCGCAAAGAAACAGCCTCCGCAAATGTTCGCCCACGGCTTGCATTGGCTACCGACCGTGACAACACCCGACCGCCGATTTTGAGTGTGTTCCGTCGGCTCCGCCATTGCATTTCTGGTCGGAAGTCTCTAAAGCGCACATTCTTGACTGATTTGCTCAGGAATGTCTCGCGACACTCCCCCATTGGTACATACCTGACGCGGGAATCCCCGCTCCTTCCTCTGGTCCTGGTCATGGAAATCCAGACTGATGTCGTTATCGTGGGCGCCGGTCCCTGCGGACTCTTTCAGGTGTTTGAGCTCGGTCTGCTGGGCTTGAAGTCTCACCTCGTCGATTCGCTGGAATATGCTGGCGGGCAATGCGTCGAGTTGTACCCGGACAAGCCCATTTACGATATTCCGGCGTTGCCGGTTTGTGGCGCCAAAGAGCTGATCGACCGACTTCAGGAGCAGATCAGCCCTTTTTCGCCCACGTTCCACCTGGGACAGCAGGTGCACGAAGTCACACCGCTCGAGAACGGCCGGTTCCGTGTCGTCACATCGACCGGCACCCGATTTGATTGCGGCGCCGTGGTCATTGCAGCCGGCGTAGGCTCGTTCTCGCCGCGCAAGCTCGACGTGCCCGGCTTCGAGAAATACGAAGGCAGGCAGGTGTTTTACAGCGTTCGAGACAAGTCCATTCACGACGGCAAAGACGTCGTCATTCTGG
>JAGWVZ010000477.1 GCA_018970625.1 Myxococcales bacterium
GGGCAGAAACGTCGCCAAGGTCATGACTCAGGTGTTCCACTCGGGTGCCATTCTGGACTCCAAGACGGTCTCTTATGCAGAGGAGATCGCTCGGCTGGATGATGTCGGGCAGCAAAATGATCACATCCGCCAGCTGATGCTGCGGCTGAACAAGTGGTTTCACAAGTCGATTCATTCGGGGGCTTACGACGCCAAGCTGAAACTGGCACCGTTGCCAGCCGTCGATGAGGAGAGTTCACGCCACGCGAGTCGCCCGGAACAATCGGTCGATGTAGAAGCCGATACCCTCGCAGAGGCTGCAAATCCGTCGGATGGCGCGCTGTTTACCCTTGAACCGGAGCCGACCGCAACCACAGCGGACGTTGATGCGACGGTCCTTGTCGACGTACACCCTGATGTGCACGCTGCCACCAGCGCTTCCAGAGGCAGCGGCAGGGCATCTTCCATGTCAGACGCCTGGCTGGCGATCGCGAGTGCGTACCTGTCAGGCTCCGGCCGGTCGTTCTCTGGCGACGTCGATTTCGAGGATGTGGACGATCGACTGGTAGCGGCGCTGCGCGCATCGCTCCATCGCACGCGTGCCTGAATGAAGCGCTCGTCAGGATTGTGTGAGCGCCGCAGGCTCGTGCCCGGTCGCCGCCTGTCCCGGGCGTTTACGAGTTGGCAAGGCACGGGGCGGGCAGTCCGTTTTGCGTGTAGCGTGAGTTGGGCACTTTGCCTGAGCGCGCCTGTGGCGACCGCACAACCGCTGGAAGATCCGGCACCTTTCGCGCCCACTTCCGCCCTGCCTCCCAGTTTTCTGCACGACCTGCAACTTGTCGAGCGCGCGTCCCGGGCCGCGCTGGGCGTCGTGACGCACGTACAGGAGGCGATCCTGCCGATGCTGCCAGAGGTGCGGGCAGCCATCGACAGCGCCATGCTGGACTCGACTACGGTCGTGGGGGACGCGCTCTCGTCGGTGGCCGGTTTTCGTGCCATCGAGCCGTCTATCTGGAGTCATCAGGGACAGGTGTTATGGCCGATCCCCAATGGTACCCTCGCCGCCCCATTTGGCGAGCGTCGGCGCGAGAACGCGGCCACATTCGAACGCCATACCGGTTGGAGTCTTCAGGCAACCGCGAGTTCCGTCGTCCAGAGTGTCGCGCAGGGCGTGGTCGTGTTTGCTGAGCCCGTAGATGGCCTGGGCTTCACGGTGGTGGTCGCGCACGCCGGCGACCTTCATACCGTTTATGCCGGCCTGTTGTCGCTGACGGTACAACTCTGGCAGCCGGTCGCTGCAGGCGAGACGCTGGGGCTCGGTGCTGCGGAGTCGGCGTCAGGGCGGCGTGAACTCTATTTTGAAGTCCGAGAGAGCGGGGTGCCTGTGGATCCGGCGCTCTGGCTTCATTGACCGGCGCTCGCCGCTACCGACGGCACTGCAAAAGCTCCGTGCACTCCGACGCGAGAATGCACTCGGCCAGGTCAGGCTGCACCTCCACGTCGCCGGAACCGCCCGTCGCATCGGCTTCGGCGGACGCGCTGCAGAGCACAACGCAGGTCGACGGGCTAGCGCCCAGGTTAAGGGCGTCCAGCGCATCGCACTCGATGGCCCGCTGGCAGGCGCGCACGCACGCGCTGTCCGGATAGCAGTCGCAAGCCAGACAGCGGTCGGTTGCACCGCACTGCTCGTCGGTAGTGCAACCGCAGACGGAAGATCCGTCGGTGGCGTCAAGGACGCCGGCATCAATCGGGTCGGGCCGAATCACCTCACCCCGCAGGACGCATTGTCGCCCTGTGACGCGCTCAATGGCGGAACCCTCGGCGTTAAAATCATCTTCGATCTGAGGCTGGCACACCGCCGTCAATCGTCCGGTGGCGACGGGCAGCGTATCAAAGGAATCTCCATAGACTCTGGCAGCGCACAGTTCAGCGTACTCCCGCACTACCCGCTGCAATTGAGGGTCAGTTGGCGGCACCGAGAGAGCGACAGGCTGGTCGGGACGCATCCAGACCACCTCGCAGTCTCCGTCTCCGACACACTCTGCCGGGGCCTCACGCACCCGATTTTCGAGCCAGGTTTTCAGGTCCAGACAACGCTCTGCCTCGGTGCGTTCCTGACAACCGACAGAGAGAGCGAGGGCACCGAGCGGAAGCAGGCGGATAATTCGGTACGGAACCGTCATGCGGTGGGGTCCAGGTTTCGGCGTAGCCGTTCAAGGGGATCGGCACCCGAGTCCGTGACAGGTTCAGGTGGAACAGGCACCCGGAAATCTTCGGGCGCGGGAATCGACAGCAGCGCATCGACCTCAGACATGGCCGAAATCGCCTCGACGCGCTCAGCCGTCTGCTCAAACCTGTCGAGAAGCGCGTCCATGGCCGGAGAGTACAATCTGTCACCAGCGTCGAGAGCATCCGCTGGTGCGCGGAGGTCAAGCCGGCTGGTCCAAAGGCCCTGCTCTGCGACCGACAGGCTCTGGAAAGTCCCAGGAGGCATTGCGCCGGGCAACCCTTCGATCGGGCTGGTCGTGGGTGGGATGCCAGCAGCAAGTGGGACGGTCGCTGTGTGGTTTGTAGTGTGACCGGCGAAAGGGGGCGCCTGTCTGACCCGAATGGCGGGTGACGCGACACCGTAGGGGTTTCTGGGCAAGGTCATGGTTTGTGCCGGCGCCGACACGGGGGCGACCTGCTTCGATGAGACCGGCCACGCGCCGGATTCTGAAACGGATTTACCGCCGGCGAGAACGCTTTCAGCATAGGCTGCGTGCTGCAGCAGGGCACGGGCACGCACACTATCGCCCGTCTGCAACGCAGCGGCAGCGTCTACTTCGATTGCGGAGAGCCAGTCGTAGGCCTGGGCACGTTCCCTGCGCAGGTCAGCTGGTGCCCGGGCGACGAGTGACGTTGACCAGGTTCGGCCGTCATTCGTCAGCGCATCATCCAGCGCACTCGACGCGGCGTTGAATTCTGCCCTGACAATGCGTTGAAGCCGCGCGAGGATCGACATGTTGACACCGGTGGAAGGCACCTGAGCGGGCCACTTGACGCTGGTGTATAGCCAGACGAGCGATATCTCGCAAACGCGAAGTGTTCCGAACCGAACCGTGACGGCAAGCAGGTTGACGATTAGCTCGCCGGGGTCCACGATACGGACACGGCGTTTCTGGATTTTCTTACAGTGAGGTAGAGGCATGCATCCTGAGGTCGAGGAGACCATTCGTCTGCTGCAACAGGCGGAAGACCGCGAGGGGCTGGATCCCTTTGGATTCAGACCGGAGATGGTAGGCAGGGTGCTTCCGTTCGCACAGTGGCTGTATCGGCACTGGTTCCGTGTCGAAGTGTCGGGCATGGAGCACATTCCTGCCGGACGGGTGTTGCTCATTGCAAATCACAGCGGTCAGCTGCCGTATGACGGTGCGATGATCGCGACCGCGATGCTCCTGGAGTTACGTCCGCCGCGGATGACCCGCACGATGGTGGAGAAGTGGGTCGCCACGCTTCC
>JAGWVZ010000478.1 GCA_018970625.1 Myxococcales bacterium
CGTGGCTGGTGGGCCCTCGCGAAGCGCGCTTTGATGCGGGTCGTTACGAACGCATCTTCGCGATCGAACCGGCCCCGGGACTGGAGGCGTTCGAATCGATGGGTCCGGTGGTGTACGAGAAAAGGTGGAAACCCCGCACGCGGGACGAGCTGTGCGCGCTTGTGTCGACGGACAGCCGCAGGCCATTGCGGTTGATTGTGCAGGCGGGGGTGTCAACCGATGACGCGTTGCTGCAGGAGCAAGCCGACCGGCAGGGCGGCGGATTTATTCGTGTGTCACCCGCCATACTGACGCCGGCGTCACCGTGGTTGCGAACGCTGCGCGATGGTGACCAGGTCATTGCTGGCGCCGGATATAATCTGTACTGGGAATCGCATTATTTTGGGTTTCACCCGCACATGCAATTTGTGGCGTTGCCGCGCCGGATTGATGATCAGGCGTGGCGTGTGGCAGGAACGCATGCACCGGGCTTGTTTTCGGTGAATGGAGCGGACAGGCTGGCGTCGCAGGTGGTGAGCCGGTCTGGGTCAATCAAGGGCGAGTTTTCGCAGGGCGGAACGGGTTTGGAATGAGCATGGGGACACGAGTCTGGTATTCCTCGTATTTTGCGCCGAATTGTCGGATCAGGGCTTTCTCTTCGAAGTGCAATCCAACCAGAATATAGGCCGTAAATCCCAGAGCGAGCTGAAGTTGTCCGAGGGTCATCGTCGGCGTGCTCCATAAAAACAAGAGAATTCCCAGCTGCATGGGGTGGCGTGCCTGTCGATACAGCCATGGGGTGTGAAACTCCGGCTCCATAACCTCGGTTTTGCGCCAGTCGCTGAATGCCTGCCGCAGACCAAACAGATGGGCGTGGTCAAAGGCAAAGGTGGACGCAGCAGACAGGGTCACGCCGACTGCAAGGACGAGCCAGACCAGCGCGCGCAAGCCCACCGATTCGATGTGCCAGATGGGCTGTGGCAGTGGCTGCCAGAACCATAACTGCAGCAGGAGTAAAAGCCCGGCGGTGGCGACGTACAGGGAGCGTTCGAGCGACTCGGGAAACCAGGTGGCGAGCCATCGTTTGGCCCCACTTCGCGCCATGACCGAGTGGTGCACGGCAAACAGGGTGAGCAGCGCGAAATTCAATGCGGTGGACGTGAACGCGTCTGGCAGGGTTGCAGGAGGCCCCGCGAGCTGCAAGCCGGCACAGCGAGCGATGAGCCAGCCGTTCGCCATCAGAAAGAGGGTGTAGGCGAAGAGCGCGAAGGCAGGTTGCATCATGGTGTGTATCCTTTGAAACTCGCCCGGGCCGAAGGCGGCCGTGGGTCAGGTTCTACGGCTCATCCACGAGGCAAGGACGATGAGCGCTGCACCTGCCCAGATGTTCCAGCCCAGTGTTTCTCCAAACGCAATACCGGCGATCGAGACAGAGAGAATGGGGGTAAAGAGCGCGCCCAGCCCCACGATTCGTGCGTTTCCCTTGCGCATGGCAAAGTCCCAGCACAGATAGGCGGTGGCGGTGGCAATCGACAGTGTAACCAGTGAAATCCACGTGGGGGTCTGTTGCGGTAAAGGCAGGCCTTCGACCATCCACGCGTACAGCCCGGTTGCCACAGCAGCCATGGGCAAATAAACCGAAACAGGATTTTCGTCTCCCTCGCGAACTCCAAACGATGCTGTGTTGGAGTACAACGCCCAGCAAATTGCCGCCAAAAGGGCGGCGATATAAGGAGCAGGTTGTTGCGCAATGGCCTGCAGAATGGCGTTGACGGGAATATCGCCCCGCGCGAGGACCGCGACCGCTGTTCCGGCGATGGCCACGGCTACCTGCGTGGCCAGCAGCCAGGTCATGCGTCCGCCCGAGAATAAGGGGGCCAGCAGCATCGCGAGGCTCGGCCACAGATAGTTGACCAGCCCGACCGAGACGGCTTCTACGCGAGTGGCCGCGGTCCCTACCGCGACCGAGAAACAGACGAGATAGGCCGCAAAGAGCGACCCGTTCAGGGCGATGGTCTTCCCTGACACTCCCGGTAGGGTCAACCCTTGGCGGGCGGTGCGCCAGAGCCAGAGCGCGCCGGTGGCGCCGATGCACATCCAGGCGCCACCCGAGACGGGGCCGACTTCGTCGGAGAGTGTTCGGACCCAGGCAAGCGTGGCCCCCCACACCAGAATCGGGACAGCGCCCAGGGCCGTAGCGAGCCGAGTCTGGGAGCTGGAGTGAGCGTTGGACGACGCGTCAGCGTTTTCGGGCATGCCGGCACAGGCGGTGAAGGGTGTACCACGCCGGCGTGCAGCCGTGCGGGAGCGTCGAATGACCGTGCTGGAGATTATGGTCAAGCCGGGAGTGTGCTTCGCCCTGCAAAACGCCCGATGAAGCGGGTGAAGTCGTCGTCATTCAAGGGGGTGATTGTGCAGCGAAACCGTCGCGCAGGGCCAGAGGCCAGGGGCTTCCGCGGGGGACTCAGACCTGCCAGCGCTCGGCAAAGGGGCTTGCAGTTCCCCATGTGGCCTGGTTCGCAAAGACAAATTCCCCGGTGTCGACATTCACATCGCAGACGATGAAACAGTCCTCATCGTAGCGTGTGGCACCCATGACCATGTGCGGTGCGCCAAATTCGGTACCGAAATCCAGCCAGCGATGCGTGTGGCCGGCGATCACGTATCGAATGTGGTCCTGGTGTTCGCGGATGATGCTGAAGAGATCAGTTCCACCCATTTCTCCGGTAAGGATGGTGGGCAGCATCTGATGCAGGAAAATGAAGCAGGGTTTCTGGTCGGCGAGTTGCTGCTGCAGCCACACGAGCTGTTCCTCGCCCATACTGCCGTTGAGGTCGCGCAGGAACAGGGGGCTGGCCGGGTTGTGGGTTTCGCCGCTGTAAGTGTCGAGAAAAATAAACTTCCAGCCTCGGTGTTCGAAGGCGTGCCACGGTTCGACGCCCATTTTCTCGCGGAAAAGGGCGTGGGTTTCGGCGCGTGGCACAGTACGGAACTCGTAGTCGTGATTGCCCAGACAGAGGTGGAGGGGAACACCAAATCCGTCCACAATCTCGATGGCTTCATCGAGCCGAGTGCGATTCTGGAAGAAAAAATTGAGGTCGTCGGAGGGATAATCGTGAATCAGATCGCCAACATGGCAAATGAATTCAGGGCGGGGTGTCAGGCTGTTCAGGAAATCGCGGGCCGCAATCAGGCGTTCTCGGGTCAGGAACATGCTGGTGGTGTCGAGCTCGTTGCTCTCGGGGCCGGTGTACCATTCGTCGATGATGTGGGTATCCGCGATGACCGCAAACCTGAACCAGGGATTTGCCGGCGCGGCATCGACGGATGTCCGGTCGTTTGCGACGGCGTCGGTAGGGTTCAGTCCGGTGTCGGAAGCGCTGCCGTCGGTAGCCCCGGCATCAGCCGATTGCCGTGGCGAGGTCTCCTCGGTCGCGCCACAGCCGATGAGCGGAACAGTGGCCAGCGCAGCCCCGCTGACA
>JAGWVZ010000479.1 GCA_018970625.1 Myxococcales bacterium
GGGTGACAGAATCCGCAGGCGACAGAACGCGATTCTGTTACTGAACGGGGCCGGCTGAGCTAGCATTCACCGGTAAGATCGTCAAGCCACGGACAGCTCGACGGTGGCCCTAACCGTTGCTCCACACAAGACTTTTGGCTCATGAGCGATACGATCACCCCTCCCGTTTCGGAGCTGCAGGCACGTTTGACACCCGACCGACTGTGCAGGCTGAGGCGCGCGGCGGATTGCCGCATGGCAGGGCTGACCGTCGCGCTGGAGTCACTTTATGACCCCGGCAATCGAGCTGCCGTGTATCGCACAGCAGAAGCATTTGGCCTGCTCGACGTTCACATTATCAACCGGGACGCCGGCCAGAAGCCCGGTGCGAGGCTGGTGTCGCGCGGCACCGAGAAGTGGTTGAATCTGGTGGACTACCCCACGACCGGCGAAGCCGTTCGCGCTTTCCGCGACAAGGGGCTCCGGATTTTTGGGGCGGCCATGCACGGGGACCAATCCCTTTGGCAGCTGCCCTTCGACGCTCCGGCCGTGCTGGCTTTCGGCAATGAACATCGCGGTCTCTCCGATGAGCTGCTCGCGGCGTGCGATGTCGTGTTTCATATCCCGATGTATGGACTCGCAGAGTCACTCAACATCAGCAATGCGGCCGCGATTGCCGTAGCGCATGCGCGTCACGCCCGCGAGACCGCGCTCGGGCAACCCACCGACCTGTCCCCCGGGGAGCGAGACGCGCTCTTCGAAGACTACGTGCGCCGCACAGCCCGCTGGCTCAAGCCTGTCACGCCGGGCGCCGGCCACGACTGAAGCGCCAGCTGGAACATAAAGCCAAAAACGACAATCGCCCGACTCCGAAAAGGAGCCGGGCGATTTACCAGCGGGGCGGACGGGGCTCGAACCCGCGACCTCCGGCGTGACAGGCCGGCATTCTAACCGACTGAACTACCACCCCGTGGGGGGAAGCGGCGCTTATCACGCGTGCAGTTCACGGGTCAATCTATTTGTGTGCCCATCGCTTATTTTTCTGGCACCCTGCCGAACGTCGGACGGTGGGCAGCCCTTCCGTGCTGTGTGATGATCCTGCGATACACTTCGCCGTTCACGGTTTGCGAAGGGGGACGCCGCGTGGTATGGGCATGCGCTCCCGACCCTATCCGAATGCGCGCTGGATTGACGATGCGTATCTCTGTCCTGATCCCGGTCTACAATGAAGAGCAGAATATTCTGCCGCTGTACGAGCAGCTCCGCACCGTGGCGGACCGCGAAAAGTACGACATTGAGTTTGTCTATGTAGACGACGGCTCGCGCGATGGCTCCTTTGAGGCCCTCGCGCGGCTCGCTCTCACCGATACACGCATCCGGGTAGTCCGGTTCCGCAGGAACTTCGGACAGACGGCAGGTCTCGCGGCAGCCATTGATCATGCCACGGGCGACGTGCTGATTCCCATGGACGCAGACCTTCAGAATGACCCCGAGGACATCCCGAAGCTGCTCGCCAAGCTCGCAGAAGGCTACGACGTCGTCTCGGGGTGGCGAAAGTCGCGGCAGGACACCTTCGTCTCTCGAAAGCTGCCCTCGATGATCGCCAATCGCCTCATCTCGTGGTGGACCGGGGTCTATTTGCACGATTACGGCTGCAGCCTGAAGGCCTACAGGGCCGAATTCCTGAAGGAAGTCCGTCTGTACGGCGAGATGCACCGCTTCGTTCCCATCTACGCAAAGTGGGCCGGCGCCCGGGTCAGCGAGATGGTCGTCAATCACCGCGCAAGGCAGTTTGGTGTCTCCAAGTACGGCATCAACCGAACCTTCAAGGTGCTCCTCGACATGCTCACCGTGAAGTTTCTGGGCGACTATTCAACGAAGCCCATCTACGTCTTCGGTGGTGTTGGAGCGTCGCTCATCCTGCTCGGCGTTGTACTGGCCATCGCCATGATCGGCGTGAAGGCGCTTGAGCTCGCGGCCGTTCTGCCCGGCGATTTCCAACACAAGATGCTGCTGCTACTGCTTGCCAGCTTCCTCGCCACCACCGGCGTCATGATGATCATGATGGGGCTCCTCGCCGAAATCATCGTCCGTACCTACCACGAGTCCCAGAACAAACCGATTTATCTGGTGCGTGAAGTCGTCAACCCGCCCGCAGGAGCATAAGTCCATGTGCGGAATCGCCGGTTGGCTGGCTCCCAACGGGGCTCTCCCTGACGAAGCCATCCTTCGTCGCATGACCGACGCCATGACACGACGTGGACCGGATGGTTCGGGCTTTCACGTCGCTCCCGGAGTTGGCCTCGGACACAGGCGTCTGTCGATCGTTGACCTGGCGGGCGGCGGGCAGCCGATGTTCAGCACCGATCGCTCGCTGGTCACCGCGTTCAACGGCGAGATCTACAACCACCTCGACCTGAGAGCCGACCTGTCGAAGCTCGGCTACGACTTCGCGACGCACAGTGATACCGAAGTGCTTCTCTACGGCGTGCGCCAGTGGGGCAAGGCGCTGCCCCCCAAGCTGAACGGCATGTTCTCGTTCTGCGTCTGGGACCAGCGCACCGGCAAGGCGCTCTTCGCCCGAGACCGTACCGGCAAAAAGCCGCTCTACTACGCACACCTGCCCGATGGCACCCTGCTGTTCGCCAGTGAAATCAAAGCCCTGGTGGAGCACCCCGCCATCGGCCGCAAGATCGACCGCACCGCGCTCGCCCTCTACCTCACCTACGAATACGTCCCCTGGCCCTTCACTGCCTTTGAGGGCATTCGCAAGCTTCCACCCGGCAGCCTGCTCGAATGGGACAACGGGCGCGTGACCATTGAGAACTGGGCCGACCTCGGTTTCGGCCATCCCACCGCCTTCCGCGAACCCGAGGAGTGGTTCGCAGAGATCCGACGCTCATTGTCCGCGAGCGTCAAACGCCGACTCATGTCCGACGTTCCACTCGGCGTGTTCCTGTCCGGCGGCATCGACTCGTCGGCCATCACCGCGCTCATGACCGAGCACGTTGCCCCGCAGGACATTCAGACGTTCTCGATCGCCTTCGAGGACCCCTCATTTGACGAATCGCGCTGGTCGCAGCTCGTCGCGCGGCACTTCGGCACCCACCATCGCGAAGAGACCTTCTCCGTTCAGAGTCTTCTGGACGCGTTACCCACCGTCACGTCACTGCTGGACGAGCCGTTTGCCGACGCATCCGTCCTGCCCACGTTCCTGCTGTCGCAGTTCACCCGACAACACGTGACCGTCGCCTTGGGAGGGGATGGCGGCGACGAGCTGTTCGCCGGCTATGAGACCTTTCGGGCCGATGCCGCCGCGCAACTCTATCGCAATGTGCCCGCCGCCGCGCGTTCCCTGATCGCCCGCGGCGTACAGAAACTACCCGTCAGCACACGGAATTTCAGCCTGGATTTCGTCGCGAAACGATTCGTCGCCGGCGCAGATGCCGCGCCCGAATTCAGGCATATCCGATGGCTT
>JAGWVZ010000480.1 GCA_018970625.1 Myxococcales bacterium
GGCCAGACCTACCTCTACCCGTGCGGCAACCAGGCCTTCCTGGGCTTCTGCTGCCGACTGCTCGCGGAGGTTCACAAAGAAGAGCGTGGTGGCACCGGCGTCGAAGCGCTGACGCTCACCCAGAACCAGTGCTTCGGCGACCTGCACACTCTGTTCGGCCAGTCGAACCCGCTCCATGGCCCTGTCGAAGGCCGATAACGAGTCCAGCACTTCGGTTTGCAGCCGCTCAGACAACTGCTGTAGTTCAGCCTCGACACGCAGGAGCTCGGCTTCGGCAGCCTGTTGCTCCGACCTGGCAAGCCGGCGCTGAACCGGGAGCGAAAAGCTGAGGGACGCATCCAGCACGGTGGGTGCGTTGGAGTCAACGAGGTCATTGGGGCGCGTGCCCATATCCTGAGAGACGGCAATCGAGCCATCCAGTCGGGGCTGAACGTTATTCCGTGCCAGCTCGGCAGCGACGCGAGCCCGCTGCTGTTGCGCGACGAGCCGGGCAAACTCAGGCCGAAGTGCCGTGGCCTGCTCAAGGTACTGTTCAGCGGAGGCCATCGATTCGAGTTCAGGCCATTGTGGAGGCGTACCACCGCCCTGCGAGGGGACCTGCGGCACACCTTCGTCACTTCGCCAGAATAGAGAGAGTGCGATGGAGGCACGTTCAAGCTCGCGTTGAGCGCTGACGAGCCGAGACTGGCGTTCGAGAACTGCCCGCTGATTCTCGGTCTGTTCGATGGCGGCGATGGCCCCGGCCTGTACGCGCGCGCCCAGCCAGGTGTCGCGCTCCAGAGCGATCTGCAGGAGTTCGTCGGCGATTCGGTGCCTCTCCAGCGCGCCTACCCAGCGCCAGTAGGCCTCGGACGCAAGACGCGCGAGGCGGAGCTGTTCGATCTGAAGTGCGGCGTCGGCTGCCTCGATCCCCAGAGTGGCCTGGTCGCGGCCCGCCCGGGCGCGGTCGATTCGGCGATCGCGCAGCAACGGTACCCGAACCCCCACCTGCAGCTCACCGCCGTTCAGGGTGGCACGTTCGCCGTAGTACGAGGCGAAGTCGCCAATACCCAGGCGATAGCCACCGAAGACAGCCATGCCCCACCAGGGAGTAAGCTGCTCGACCGATGTCTCCAGACGCCACGAAGGGTAATACCCCAAAGGGGTGACCGAGCCACGCGCGCCGATCAGGGTATCAAAGAGCGATTCGGCAGCGGTCATCGACGACCGGGCGGCATCGACCGCGGACGTTCCTACGGTGAGCGAAGGATGAGACTGTAGCGTGCTCTCGATGACCTGCGACTCGTCACTCGGCGCATGAAAGACGCCGGACTGGGCAATCGCGGCGGGGAGAGGCCATGCACCGAGCCAGATGGCAGCGGTGAGTCCGCAGACGAGGTTCAGCGTGCGCAAGCGGGCTGCCTGAATCATCCTTTGTCGCCTCCGAGCGTAATCGGGGGGCGTGTGGTGTCCTCATAGACCGGCTGCTGAACCGACTGCGGGAATCCGTTGAATCGACGCCAGACTTCGTATCCGAGTGGCACGACGTCGAGCAGAACCCAGGCATTGGCGCGTGCGCCCTGCCGCAGAAAGCTGGTACCGGGCCAGGCGGGGCTGTTCGGGTCAGGCACGACCAGAATGCGAAAGTCTCCGTAGCCATTGTCGGTGGCGTCAACAAAGGCGACGGTTCCCCCAAAGGTACCCACGGCGACCGAGGGCCAGCCGGCGAACTGTGCGGCGGGCCAGCCCTCGAATTGAATTCGTACGTGCCTGCCCTGTTGCACGAGGGGAATGTCGTTTCCGTCGATCAGGATCTCAACGGCGCGATTTTCGGCGTCGGGGACGAGCTCAACGAGAGCATCGCCGGCCCGTACCTGCTCTCCACCCTGTCGGGCCACCACCCTGAGGATGGTTCCAGCACGCGGCGCAAGTACACGCTGCGTTTCCTGACGCGAGATGCGAGACTGCAGACGAATGAGGTTGGCGCGCTGCGCAGACAACTCGGCTTCGGCCTGCGCAAGAGCGACCTCGGCCGCCTGAATATCGGCCATGCCCTGTGCTTCAAGCCGGACAAGGTCGAGCTGTCGGGCGTCCCTGTCAGCACGCGATGCCTCGACGGCAGAGCGCCGGCCATCTCGCCCCGTGAGAGAGCGTGTGAGATCGAGTTGCGCCAGCTCCAGGTCGCGTGTGCTGATCAGGCCCTGTTCGTGCAGTGCCTGAACCCGTCCGACCTGCATGGCGGAGGTATCCAGCGTGGCCTCGGCTGCTTCGAGGGTCTGCAGGTTCTCGGCGAGCCGCTGCTCAGCCGCGCGCGCCGTCTGACGGGCCACCTGAATGGCACCATCCTGAGCTGAGCGAACGCTCTGAATGCGGTCCTGAAGAGCAGCGACGCGCGACTCGTTCTCAGCGACGATGTTCTGAAGCGTGTCCTGTTCTTCCAGAAGGCGAGGCAGCAACATGGGGTCGTTATCGGTAATCTCGACGATGGGCTCTCCGGCCTCTACGTGGTCACCTTCCTCGACGAACCAGGTGGTGACCCGCCCCTCTAGAGGAGCTTCGAGCAGCTGCCGCCGTTCTTCGGGCGCCCACGCCACAATGCGACCGGCGCCGCTGACATTCTGTTGCCAGGGAAGCCGCAGCAAAAGAACCAGGGCAACCAGAAGCAGGGCCGTGAGGGTGAGAGCCACGATGCGCGGCGCTCCGGGGTGTGGCACTTCGTTCCACGCGGGGAGCCTGATTTCCCCGTACGAATCGGAATGAGACGGTGCAGGTTTTCCCATGGTCAGGGCCCTCCGTCGATTTTGGGATCCAGGTGGATGGTCTTACCGCACAGTCGTGCAAGATCAGGATGTTGCGTCAACACCATGAGCGCGCCGGGTCCGAGGAGTCGCCGCACATCAGCGACCAGACGTTCGCGGAATGCAGGTGCGAGGTGGTCCAGAGCACCATCCAGCACGAGCAGGTCGGGCGGGTTGACGATCGCTCGTGCAATGGCGACCGCCGTCGCCTGTGTCTCGGAGATGCGAACGCCGCCACCCAGCAGTGGTGTGTCCAGCCCCTCGGACATCCACTCAAAGAATGAATCTACGCGCAGCTCGCGCAGGATGTCTCGCACGCGCGAGTGCGGCACATCGGGCCTTCCCAGCGAAATGTTTTCGGCGAGCGTTCCATCGATGATTTCAGGGCGGCCGACCACACGCACGTGGTGCCGAATATCTTCCAGACCCACGTCACGCAGGTCGTGTCCCCAGACCTCAATGGACCCTGAGGCGGGCGTTACCATGCCAATGAAGCACTCCGCGAGGCGGGTTTTTCCAGTGCCGGGCCCGCCCAGCAGGTTGATGTAGTCGCCCCGGTGCACTTCGAGATTGAGATTGGTAAGCAAACCGCTGATTCCCGCTCCGGGCACCGACAAGGCGCGCACGCGCAGCACAGGCACGCTGTCGTCGGGTGTAAACGCTCCATGATCGCCTGAC
>JAGWVZ010000481.1 GCA_018970625.1 Myxococcales bacterium
GGTCGAGCTGATACGACGTGCCATTGTGGACGAACCCCCGCTGACCACCTCCGAGGGAGGTATGATTCGGTGCGGTTTCAACGCCGAGCTGGACGAGATTGTCAGAATCTCCACGCACGGCAAAGAGTGGATGATGAATTACGAGCAGCAGGAGCGCGCACGAACGCGCATCGCATCGCTCAAGGTTTCATACACTCGTGTGTTTGGTTATTATATTGAGGTCACGAGGGCGAATGTTGAGAATGTCCCCGCTGACTATCTGCGTAAGCAGACCCTCGCCAACGCTGAGCGGTATTTTACGCCCGAGCTCAAGGAGTTCGAGGATACCATTCTGAACGCCGAGCAGAAGCGGGCAGTTCTTGAGGCTCGGCTATTTGAGGAAGTGCGAAGAACGGTGGTCAATCACCTCGCCCGGTTGCGGTTGACCTCGGAGCGAGTCGCGGATCTGGACGCATACGCCGCCCTGGCACACCTTGCAAATACCCGCTCTTATGTGGAGCCGGTCATGAGCGACGAGCCAGGGTTGTAT
Source organism: Myxococcales bacterium (assembly GCA_018970625.1). The sequence goes on from JAGWVZ010000481.1 coordinate 530, forward strand.
GTGCGGGAAGGCAGGCACCCCGTGGTTGAGAGGGTGGTGGAAGGAGGCAGATTTGTACCAAACGACCTGGATATGTCGCCTGAGTCCCGCCTGTTTGTGATTACCGGGCCGAATATGGCAGGCAAGAGCACCGCGATTCGGCAGGCCGCGCTCCTTGTGCTGCTTGCCCAGATGGGAAGTTTTGTACCGGCGACCGAAGCTCGTGTCGGCGTCGTGGATCAGATTTTCAGCCGTGTGGGCGCCAGCGATAATCTGGCGCGTGGTCAGTCCACCTTCATGGTCGAGATGTCCGAGACGGCACATATTCTTCGCCATGCCACAGAGCGGAGCCTTGTCATTCTCGATGAAATCGGTCGCGGCACATCCACATATGATGGGCTGAGCATCGCCTGGGCGGTCGCCGAGCACTTGCATGACGAGGCGCGCTCCCTGACCCTGTTTGCAACGCATTATCATGAGCTGACGGCGATTTCGCAGCAACGCGACGGCGCGCGTAACCTGAGCGTCGCGGTGAAGGAGTGGAATGGCAACATTATCTTTCTGCACAAGTTGGTCGATGGGCCCGCAAACCGTTCATACGGAATTCAGGTGGCACGTCTGGCAGGTGTTCCGGAAAGCGTCGTGCAGCGCGCGCGCGAGGTGCTGACGACACTGGAAGCTGTTTACGACCCAGCCACGCCGCAGGTGGCGGGTTTCGCGGGGCCACGTTCACCGAGGAAGGCCGACCCGCAACTGGATCTCTTTGGCGAACCAACCCGGCCGAGCGTGGTCGACGACCCGCTGGTTCAAGAGTTGGAAGGACTGCAGATCGACCATATGACGCCTGTTGCGGCACTGCAGTGGCTTCACGCTACCCAGCGAAGGCTAAAAGCGCGCGTGCGAAGAAATCAGGTTGGGTAGGCGTGTGTTGCTGTCAGAGGCTGCAGAACGAATCTGTCGCTTCATACAGCACGTCCATCGCCTCCAGGTCGAGGTCCCGTAACTCGACAAGACGCCTGCCTTCTTCGGAGTCCAGTACACCGGGTACCGACAGCACCACTTCGAGGTCAGCGACGTTCTGCAACATCAGCGAGAAGGTCTCGCGAATGATATCGCAGTAGTGATTCCGCTGATCGAAGTGATAGCTGAGAGCCGCTTCCATATTGAGCGCGACCAGCGTGAACTCTCGACCACGGTGTATCGCCAGCGCCCGGGAAGCCTCGGTGTCTGCGCTCTCGAGATACAGCCGTGTACAGATGTCGCGGTCCGCGTCAGCCCTCAGCATGGCATGAGTGAGCTCCTCTTCAGTGGCATTGGCTGTGTTCATCGCGCCAGCTTCGGACAGAAATGTATCGCACGCCTGCAAACGTTCTGAAACGATGGTTCTTGGCATCGAGGTCGTCTGACCGGCACCGCACGCGGATGCGGAGAAAGTCAGCATCATCAGAGACATGCAAATGAACTTACTGCCCACAGTAGTCCGCAGGAAACAGGTCGAAGAACAGATTCTCGCGTCTCGCCGCCTCACGTAGTGCGCTCCAGCGAGCCTCTGTCGCTGGGTCTTCGGCCGAACCTGAATCGGCCCAATCGACCTGCCATTGTGCCGCACTGGCTGCGCCTGCGTTCACCCATCTGCATGCCTGCTCCTGATGTCCCTCTTCAGCGTAAGCGAGCACGGCCTGATGCGTAGAAGCAACGAGCATCAGGTCCAGAAAGGCGACCTGTTCACCAGCGTCACGTTCATCCGCACGTTGACGCAGCTCCTGACGGCAAAGGTCTGCGACGTCGACAAACGCAAGGTGAGCGGTGATGACAGGTGACGTGCGACCCGTTCGCACAGCGGGTTCCAGACTGGACACGACGAGTTGGCAACGATTCCAGAGCTCTTCGCTCGGCTCTATGGACTCGACTGCGACACGTGGAGCAGCGGTCTGACCGGAGGCGCATCCGCCAGCCCATACGAGCCAGCCCATGCTCATGAGCGAAGCGATGGTTGTGTTCTTCACGTGCCGTCTACCCCGGCATGATAACGCAACATGACCCTCTTCATCGACTCCCGCGATTCATCCAGCACGCGTCCCAGACGGCGCACGATCGCCATGACCAACGTTAGACAAAGCTCGGGTTGCTGCTGTTTCATTTTGCGAAACTCTGCACTGCTAAGCTCAAGCAGCACCACATCATCCAGAGCCTGTACGCTAAGGAGGCGTTCTCCCCGCAGCAGCAACGACAGTTCGCCAAAGGACTCGTACGTGAGGATGGTTCGAACCACGCACTCCGAGCCGGTCATGTCCCGGGCCATTGCCAGACAGGTTCCTGACGCAACAATATAGAGGCCATCGGCGGCATCGCCCTCGTTGTAGAGCCGATCACCAGCCTGTCCATGCATGAGGCTGACGTGGTCACTCAACTGTTCGAGTGCGGTCTGTCCAATCTCCGACAACAGAGAGCATTGTCGCAGGACGGTCACTAGCTCGTCGCGAGTCACGGTTCACCTCGTTCCAGAAGAATACAGTCGTGACAGGGCGACGTAATGGTGTGCTGACGCCCGAAAGTCACGCATCTCATCATCGCTGACCTCCCTTTTGATTTTAGCCGGTGAACCGACCACGAAAGACCGAGGTGGAATAACGGTGCGCGGTGGCACAAGTGCACCGGCTGCGACGAGGCTATGGTCGCCGATGACCACGTCATCCAGCAAAATCGCCCCCATGCCGATCAGGCACCCATCGCCGATCTTACACCCATGAAGAATCGCACGGTGTCCAACGGTGACGTCGTCGCCAATGACCACATCCGGGCCTCCACTGCTGCCATGAATCATGGTCAGGTCCTGAATGTTGCTTCTCGCGCCAATATGAATGGGCACCACGTCGCCTCTCACGACGGCAGCAAACCATACCGATGAATCCTGACCCAGCGTGACGGAGCCCACGAGGGT
>JAGWVZ010000482.1 GCA_018970625.1 Myxococcales bacterium
CACGGTCACCTTCTCGATCGCGGCGTCTTCGATCAGTTTCGTGATATCTTCCGTAATTTCGGAATCCGCATCGACGAGTAGCTCATCAGTGTGCGGGTGATACACCGGCTCCAGCGTCACACGCCCCAGAATACGATCCGCCAGGGGCTGAATGATTTCACCGCCTTCAATCAGAGCCTCGAGTTCGAGACCATCGAGCGTCCCGCAATCCGGCTCGCTGATGATCGCATCCTGGGCGACGTCCACAAGACGTCGCGTCATGTATCCAGAGTTAGCCGTCTTGAGTGCTGTATCCGCAAGACCCTTTCGAGCACCGTGGGTCGACGTAAAGTACTCCAGACCGGTGAGGCCTTCGCGGAAGTTGGCAATGATGGGCGTCTCGATGATCTCGCCCGAAGGTCGCGCCATCAGTCCGCGCATGCCTGACAACTGACGCATCTGCTGAGCGGAGCCACGAGCGCCGGAGTCGGCCATGATGAAAATCGAGTTGAACGAGTCCGTCGTCTCGGTACGCCCGTCTGCGGCCACGAACGTCATCTTCTTGATCTCTTCCATCATCGACTGGGCGATGCGTTCCGTGGCACGCGCCCAGGCGTCGACGACACGGTTGTAGCGCTCGCCGTCGGTCACGGCTCCCTGACGCTTCTCATTCTCGATCTGCGCCACCTCCTGCTTCGCCTCTTCGATAATTGCAGGCTTACTGGCAGGGATAATCATGTCGGTCAGGCCGACGGTGATACCGCCGAGCGTCGAGAACGTATATCCGAGCGTCCGCATGCGATCGGCGAAGATCACGGTCTTCTTCTCACCGGCCAACCGGTATGCATCCTCAATCAGGCTGGCGAGATCCTTCTTTTTGAGCGTCTGGTTCACCTTGGTGAATGGGACCTCTTCGGGCAAAATCTCCGAGAAGATCACACGACCGACGGTAGTCTTGTAGCGCACGCCCTGAATGCGACACTCAATGCGGGCCTGCAGGTGCACCTGACCATGGTCCCAGGCAGCCCGCACTTCGTCCGGGCTGGAGAAACGCATGCCCTCGCCCTTGGCGAACGGACGCTCACGGGTCATCCAGTAACATCCCAGAACAATGTCCTGGCTCGGTCCGATGATCGGTTTGCCGCTGGACGGAGAAAGGATATTATTCGTCGAAAGCAGCAGAACACGAGCCTCTACCTGCGCCTCGACCGAGAGTGGCACGTGCACAGCCATCTGGTCGCCGTCAAAGTCCGCATTGTAGGCGGTACATACCAGAGGGTGTACCTGAATCGCCTTGCCCTCAATCAACACAGGCTCGAACGCCTGAATGCCCAATCGGTGCAAGGTCGGAGCGCGGTTCAACAAAACCGGATGCTCCTTGATCACGTCTTCCAGAATATCCCACACTTCCGGACTTTCACGCTCCACCATTCGCTTGGCAGACTTGATTGTCGAGACGTGACCAAGCGCTTCGAGCTTGTGGTAGATGAACGGCTTGAACAGCTCGAGAGCCATCTTCTTGGGAAGCCCGCACTGATGAAGCCTCAGTTCCGGTCCGACCACGATCACCGAACGACCAGAGTAGTCGACCCGCTTACCAAGCAGGTTCTGACGGAATCGGCCATGCTTGCCGCGAAGCATGTCTGAGAGCGACTTGAGGGGGCGCTTGTTCGGCCCCGTAATCACCTTGCCTCGCTTACCGTTGTCAAACAGCGCATCGACCGCTTCCTGAAGCATCCGCTTCTCATTACGGATGATGATCTCGGGAGCAGAGAGTTCGAGAAGACGCTTGAGACGATTGTTACGATTGATGACCCGGCGATACAAATCATTGAGATCGCTGGTGGCAAAACGCCCACCCTCGAGCGGCACAAGCGGACGGAGATCAGGCGGAAGCACAGGAATGACCTCAAGCACCATCCACTCAGGGCGGTTGATGCTTCCTCGGAACGCTTCCACCACCTTCAGACGTTTGCCGACCTTCTTTCGCTTTGCATCACTGTTTGCCACGCGCATTTCAGCGCGCAGCTCCTCGCTCAGTCCATCGATATCCAGGTCAGCCAGAAGGCGACGGATCGCCTCTGCGCCCATGCTGGCCTCAAACGCTTCCTCGCCGTACTCGTCCTGATACGCGGCATACTTCTGTTCAGAGAGTACCTCACCCTTCAGTAGGGGCGTGTTCTTGGGATCGAGTACAATGTACGACACGCAATAAAGAACCTTCTCGAGGTCTTTCAGAGGAATGTCGAGAAGGTTGCCGATACGGGACGGGAGACTCTTGAGGAACCAGATATGTGCCACAGGGGTGGCGAGGTCGATGTGACCAAGACGCTCGCGACGCACCTTGGCCTGAATGACCTCTACACCGCACTTCTCGCACACGATCCCGCGGTGCTTCATGCGCTTATACTTGCCGCAGATGCACTCGTAGTCCTTCACAGGCCCAAAGATTCTGGCGCAAAACAGGCCATCTCGTTCGGGCTTGAAGGTACGGTAATTGATCGTTTCCGGCTTCTTCACCTCACCGTGCGACCATTCGCGAATGCGCTCGGGAGATGCCAGGCTGATCTGCACGGCGTTGAAATTGACGGGGTCTTTGGGCTTCTCAAAGAAGCTGAAGATATCTTTCATGGCTGTGTCTCCTGTTCAGGTCTGCGCGTCAGTTGAAGGGGTCCACCGACGGCTCAGACAGCCTCTTCAAGCAAAGATACGTTAAAACAGAGGCTCTGAAGTTCCTTCATGAGCACATTAAACGACTCGGGAAGGCCTGCTTCATGCTTGTTCTCGCCCTTGACGATGCCTTCGTACGTACGCGTTCGTCCGTTCACGTCATCGCTCTTCACGGTGAGGAACTCCTGCAACGTATAGGCTGCACCGTAGGCTTCCATCGCCCAAACCTCCATCTCGCCGAGACGCTGACCTCCAAACTGGGCCTTACCACCCAGCGGCTGCTGTGTGACAAGACTGTAGGGACCAATCGAGCGTGCGTGGATTTTGTCATCCACCAGGTGATGCAGCTTGAGCACGTACATGACTCCAACAGTCACCTTACTGCTAAACCGATCACCCGTTCGACCATCACGCAGCCAAGTCTTACCATCGGCTTCGATCTCCAGGAGTTCGTATAGCCGTTCGATGTCCGACTCGTGAGCCCCATCGAAAACGGGCGATGCGAAATGCACGCCGTCTTTCATGGTCTCGGCCACCGACAGAACCTCCTCGTCCGACAGACTGTCCACGAGTACGTTGACCTTCTGGCTTTCAAATACCACCTGAATCAGCGAACGAAGGCCTTCGACATCACTGTCTTCCAACAGACCGCGGACTTTGCGACCCAACTTCCAGGCCGTCCAACCAAGGTGGGTTTCCAAAATCTGCCCCACGTTCATACGACTGGGCACGCCGAGCGGGTTCAGCACCACATCTACCGGAGTACCGTCATCGAGGAACGGCATATCCTCATGAGGGA
>JAGWVZ010000483.1 GCA_018970625.1 Myxococcales bacterium
GGCTTCGTTGATCAGGGGATGGACCACAAGAGGCACTCCGGGAGCGGCAACCGAGCTCGCGGTGTTTATGACGCATCTGTCGTCATCATGAACGATAACCTTGAGACCGGCTCGAATGAGCACTGCCACATGAGGACAATCGCCGATATCGTCGACAGTGTACTGTCCGGTACTGTCCCGGGCGACCAGCGCGCGGATGCTTGCGTTCCCGGGTAGCCACGCGTCCACATGCGCCCACACTGCTTCCACGAGGTCGGTGCTTATCGGCTCAGAAGGATGTGGAACAACCAGCACCACGTTTCGTGAGACTGCAAGACGCTGCGACAGGGGGATTTCGCCCACCGGATCTTCGAGGCTGGCCGTAACGGTTCCTGCCAGTCGAGACCGACGCGACCCGGGCGGAGCGTACCGGCCTGGGAGCAACGTAACCGCCCGAAGTGCGCCGAAAGCGACGTCGACAGTCTGGTGCCAGTTGCAAGAGGAAGAGTTCGACATGCGTTGCTTGCGACCTGAGTCTTCGGACCCCGGCTAACGTGTCGGCCAGATGCCGTCGTTCATGCACTCTGTCGACTGAACATCGACCGAAAAGGCATGTAGCATGCCCTTTCGCACCTCGCATGACGTTGACGCAAGTGAATCGCGAGCATTACACATACGTCGGTCTTCGCTCCCCCCATCATCGGAAAGACGAACATGAAACGTAGTACCTCATCCCTTGTTGTTCTTGTCGTTTCTCTTTCTGCGGCAGCACATTCGGCGGTGGCCGCCGATGGTATCGTTGGTTTTCTGGCCGAGACCGGTACTGAGGAGAGGCCGATGCTGGCCGTTGGAACCGATCGCGGCCTGGTGTTTGTGGCTGCAGACAACTCGATGTACCGCTCTTTCAGTCACTCGCAGACAGCTATGAGTGGCGCTGAACAGGCATGGTTGTTCTTCGACGATGTGAATAATGACGGCACGGCTGACTTCGTGGGAGCCGGTTCACCATCGTTTGTTGTGAGCCATGAGGGAGAGCCATTATGGGGGATGAGCAGTGGTTGCGGGCAGCTCTTTGTGGGGAACTTTGTGGATGACCCGTCGCAGGAGTTGTTCTGTCGCAATGGAGGCGAGGTCTTCGTCTGGTCGTGGGATGGTCAGATGGTGCTTGAATGGGACGGCGGACGCCGGGATATGGGTGTATGCTACGCGGATGACTACGACGGAGATCGCAAGCTCGAGGTGCAGTGCGAAGTGAGCAGCGGTGGTCACCTCGCGTTTGACCTTGACTTCACCGAGCCGGAAGAGCGTTCCGAGTCCGCCACGCCCGCGAGCCAGAGCGGCGCTGATCTCTCGGCTTTGTCTGCCGCCGCCGCTGGCACCGCTCCGATCTCGGTGGGTGGAAATGCGATCACACTTGGATTTGCCGATGGCGCGATTCAGTTCAATGCTGGCGACTCGGTCGTGTCGATTCCAGTGAACTCACCTTCGATCCATAGCGCACTGGCGGCTGACCTGAACCGGGATGGAACGTCCGAGATCTACGTCGGCGGTATCGACGAGGTGTATGTTCTGTCTGGAACGGGACAGCTTGTGGCAACCCTGTCCGTCAATCCGGACAGCACTACCCGTGATGCTCGTGTCTCTATTCGCTCGGCTACCGCGAATGGCCTCGAGAACAGTGACCGGGACGCAATTCGTGCGACCATCGAGGGTGCTGGAGCATCGTTGACTGGCTGCTATTCGCGTCAGATGTCCTCGGATCGCTATACGCGCACCGGGGAGATGATCGTTGAACTCACCGTCGGTGGCGACGGCTCCGTGAGCGACTCTACGAAGCGCCACAGCAGCCTGCGCAACACCGCGCTCGAGAACTGTATCATGGGCGCGCTCGAAGACATTACATTCTCCCCCGCAGTGGATGGCTCGGGAATCGTCAATGTAACGGTCGATTTCGACTTTGCTGATACGCCCTGAGTCATCAACGTAGGGTCCAGCCGGCACGTGGCCCTTTGCTACCCGCACTACAAAGAACCTGCAGCCGGCACCGCATATCCGGTAACCCGGCAGGTGAATGCAGGCTGTTTGGGACACCCCACTGCCTGGTCATTCGCTGCCGGGCAGCACCCCACCCTTCTGAGCTTCCAGTCGCTCAGCAAGCCACGTCATGCCGGCGACCAGCACAAATCCGATGACAAGTGCGATGCCCGCCTCAATCCATGGGCCTGCGGATTGAGGCAGAAATGGCACGATGCCAACCGAGGCGTCGCCATAGCGGAATGGCCAGATCGCCCGTAGCGACCCGATCATGAGGCCCACCATCGCAGCCAGGGTCGTGCTCTCGTGGTGCCGAAACAGATAACTGAGCACGCGGGCAAAGCTCAGGATGCCAACGAGGCAGCCGGTGCAGAAGATGACGACGTAGATGAACTGCTCTTGCGGCACTCTGCCATGAACAGCTTCGCTGACGAAGCCTTTCAGGGCGCCGGAGAGCATGAAGTGATACACTCCCATGATGAGCAGGAGGAAAGACCCGCTGATGCCCGGTAGCACCATGGCACAGATGCCGATGATGCCTGAGGCGAAAATGAACACATAAGATGGCTGCGGAATGTGGACCGTGGTGCCGGCAGGAACGATGGCCATGTTGAACGGATTGGCCTCGTCTTTTCGTCCAAGATTCCCCAACGATTCGCGGTACTCATGCCAGGCCATGATGTCCCCACTGCGCGCTCGCAGCTCGGTGCAGATGTTATTCAGCTGCGCTGCAACGCCCGGCTGCCCGGGGTCTGCCTCGATGGCGGCCCGCAGTGCCACATTGTCAAACTCTCCTGGGCGTCCCTGTACGGCTCCATTTGAACAGTACAGATTCTCCGGATTTCGGATCGACGGAAACCGCCTGTTGAAGTCTTCCAGCGTGAGGGATTCATCAAGTCGACGCTCTGACCACGTAAGGGAAGGCTCGGACTGCGCGCCGAGCCCAACAAAGGTGACGACTGCCACGACGAGTCCGACGCTGATCTGCAGTATGCCGCGGGACTTCATCTGTTGAACAGGGACGATCGTGCTGGCGAGGATCAGTCCAATAAAGAACGCGAACATTGCGACGGGGAACTGGTCCATCAGGCGCGGGATCACGACCGAGCCGATCGCAAAGGCACAGACGATACCCGCGCCGAGCGTGAACAGGAAAGGCAGATGCATAGCCTTGAAGTGCTTTAGTGCGTCATCCTTCCCTTCCGCTTTCATGCCACCGAACACCCAGCGTAACATGCCGGGAACCCAGCGAACGTTGAGCGACTTCAGAGCTTCAACAAACTGGACATAAATACCCAGAATGAATGCCATTGTGCCGCCACTGACGCCGGGTACCACGTCAGCAAATCCCATGCACATGCCTTTCAGGAACAGGATCAATTTCTGCATTCGCGCTTCTTTGTGTATGAGTTCAGGGAGCCATGCACGATGT
>JAGWVZ010000484.1 GCA_018970625.1 Myxococcales bacterium
GCTCCATGCTGTAGGTGCGCAGAACGCCATCGTCGCCGAGCTGACGTCCACCAAAGAACGGGGGTCCCCCGTCGCCAGCGACATCGACCTCTGTTCCGCGGGGGTCAACAAGCCGAAGGCGCAGGCTGGCATTGTGGAGGTTGAGTCGAAGAAAGCGCGCATCATTGGCGATGTTCATCACAAAATCGGGATTGATGAATGCACCGGCACGTTCCTGGGGAATGGAATCCACGTAGGGGTCCATATTGTGGTCCAGAATGAGCATCCGTTCGTACGGACCAATCACGGTTCCAGGGAACAGTCCCACGACGAAATCTTCGTCGCTGGCAATCGCCCAGAGCGAGAGGTCGATGGTGCGATTTGTAGTGTTCAGCAACTCAATGAACTCGTCATTGGAGGTCAGGTCACCGTCTGGCTCGGTGTCACCGTTGAACCCATCCCAGTGCAGCTCGTTGAAAACAATGTCCCCTGGCTGTGTGACGCCATCACCGACCCAACTGGTCCCCAGATTACGTCCCGTGTCCCAGAGGTAGTCGAAGAAGTCCGAGAACTGGTCAGCAATTCGCTGGTTATGAATCACAAGCATGGTTTCGTCGTTCGACTGAGTGGCGCTCGTCGACCAGTTAAACGAGCCGCTGACGACGAGCCCGGTGGGGAGATCGGAATCAATCACCATGGTTTTGGAGTGAAGGCGACCGCCACCTGCCTGATAGTCGCCGGGGAGAACGGAGTTATCGTTTCCGTCGAGACGGAGCGGAATGCCGTAACTGACCAGACGATAAAGTTCGTGATACGGGCCGTTGCTGTGCAACTGCGACCGATCAATGACTCCGCGAACGTAACGCCGAGTGAAAACAGGGTCGCAGGTGACGCGCTCGGCGCAGAATGCGACGGTGTCGGCATCACGCGTGACAGCAGGATCGCAGCACTCGTTGTACTGCATGAATTCCAGATGCTTTGTGACGAGTTCCGACCCGACCTGGTCCTTTGTGAAAGCGAAGATGGTAAATTCGATGGATTGTTCGGCTTCACGCACGGCCTGCAGGAGTCGGCCGAGAGCATCTTCGTGCGGCGAAAAGTACACTTCGACCTGCGAATCGCCCACCTGATAGAGGTTGCCATTGTTGTTGGGTACCTTGGACGCGCCAAAACGGCCCGCGAACATCTGTTCGAATTCAGCGGTGAAATCTGCCGCAATCTGCGGAGATTGAAGAACGAACCAGCTGTTGTTGTTCCGGTCGATGTCGGTAGAGGTAATGTTACCTGTCCCGACATAAACCATAAAACCATCAATAATGAAGAACTTGTTATGCATGATATGGGGCTGGTTTCCCACCTGCATCGGAATGTTGTACAGCTTGAGCTGCTCGTAGCCGTAGACGTCACCGTGCATGTGTCTTGCGTCTCCGACGAACCGGATTTTGACGCCGCGCAAATAGGCGCGAACCACTGCATCGACGATAGGGCGTCGACTGAAGCCCATTGCAGCGACATCCAGCGAGTACTCGGCACGGTCGATGAGCTGAATCAGCACATCATCCGACGTCGAGTTGAAGAAATTGGAAGCCCGCGTGCCAGCAAAATTGAAGTAGGCATCCACCCGCTGCGAGCGGGCCTCCTCAAAGTCAGTCTGCGACGGTTCGAGATGGCACGACGCCAGCGTCACACCGAGCGCCAGCCAGAGTAACAGGAAAGCAGAAATCAGGGGCCTGTTCATGGAGCCACCTCGGCAGCGAGCCCTTGAAACCAGCGTACGCCAGCATCAAAGTTGGGCTGCTGTCGTGCGGGGTTTGCAGGAATGACAAACATGGACGCGTCCGTAAAAATGTCGGAAGCCCGCGTGTCCGTTGAGTTGGCGATAAATGGACCCGCCGAATGAAACGTCTGCGTGAGAACCATCAGACTGCCGGGGTATTGCAGACCATCGATCGGCGATGGTTCGGTGTCGAGCAGGACAGTCGCCTGAGGCAGGTTAGCGACCCGGTACAAGCGGGGCCATGCCTGACCTTCCGGTCGCAGAGCGTCAAACTCGGCTTCCAGTCGAGCCACCTGACTTCCTACCTGTTCATCGGCTCCAACCTGGACGAACACCCGAACGTCGAAACCTGCACGCGCCTTGTAGATCAGCGCGTCAGCGAACGTGGCGTGGGCGAATTGCTCACTCGCTGTCCACACCGAACAACGCGCGTCGTACACCTCATCGATGACGTGCTTCAGGAGCGGCTCGCCGGGTCCAAAGTAGAACTCCCACGCCTCTGCATTCGTTGGATAAATTGTTCGGTTGTTTGTGTCGGTGGAGAGGGACGCGTCAAATCCCGTGAGCGTTGTTGCGAAGAGACCACCATGAAGTTGTTCGATGATGTCCCGGATGTCCCGGCCAAGCTCTTCGTACGACCCAAACGTTGCCATCCAGGTCCGCTGCTCATCGCTGGCAAGGAACCCTGACGACACCATCGCGAATCTGGCGACATCCACCACGACGATATTCTGGAACATCTGGTTGATCTCGCCTGGCCTTACGAGGTCGAGGCCAGGCTGAGGATTCCAGACCAGTTCGCCGTTGCCGAAGGTGACTGGGATGCCAGCTGCCAGAACCGGAGGAAATCCGGCATCCGACTGCCGGTCGACATCACCGGCGCCTCGAACGGTCACTCCGCGCAAGCGTGCCCGGACGAGCGCATCTGCAACAGGGATCGAATCGAACTGCGATACTGCGAAGACGATATCCCGAGAGGCCGAGTCAATGAGCTGAACCAGCTGCGCTTCCAACTCAGCGTGAGTGGTGGTCCCCGGTCGTCCCGAAGCATCCGCGATCAGGAATTCCACCCAGTGGAACCCTCTTTCGTCGGTTGTCTGGCCGACGATGCGACCTGACTCAGGTTCGATGGCACATGCTCCCAGACAGGCAGCGACCAGAAAAGGCGGCAGCAGTTTGTGAATCATTCGAAGCTCCCTGACGATACGTTGCCGCTGTAGTCGGGGCTATTCGGCTTGCCCGGGGTCGCGAGCGTTCGCTCGACGAACGCCTCGTGAATGCCGGAGCGTAGTTCTACATGCAGCTCGGCGTCATTGTCGGTCGAAAAGTCATTCAACGAGTAGCTGTGCCAGGCCAGATCCCGCTCACCGCGGTTATTGAAAAGAAGCTGTGTCCTTTCCATCGAGCGCGCAGTGACCAAATCCCATGACCCCGCGAACACCGGCTTGCGATGATCGCCAACCGCGTCGAGAAGGCGCTCGTCCAGATCCTGCAGGGTCACTGAGAATGGGGCATTGGGCAGCCTCAGGTCCTCAATGTAATAGTCGGCCTGCCGGAACGCGCCATCCCGACGTGCGGCAATGACCACAAACTCGTTGGGCTCGACAGGTCGGTTCACCTCCCGCAACGGGATGAGATAGGTTTGTCGCGCCGCGCGCTGTCGGTCGTGCACGACCTGAACAGTGTCCA
>JAGWVZ010000485.1 GCA_018970625.1 Myxococcales bacterium
CCATTGAGGATGAGATGCGGGCGTCGCGGACTCGGCTGGCAGACCTGGAAGCTCGTCTCGGACGTGAGAAGGCCGCGCTCGATTCGCTTGCACAGCTGAAACAGGAGCTGGCGAGCGTGGAGCAACTCGTGGAGCGCGCTCAGCAGCAGAATGATCTGGGTCGTGCCGCAGAGCTTAAATACGGCGTGGCCAAGGACATTGAGCGCAAAATCGAGGCCCAGAATGCCGAGCTCAATTCGCTTCGCGACGGGGCCGTCACGCGTGAAGAGGTGGGTGAGGAAGACATCGCCGCGGTAGTCGCCAGCTGGACAGGTATTCCAACGAATCGCATGCTGGAGGGCGAACGTCAGAAACTGCTGGCATTTGAATCCCGACTCACCAAGCGGGTTATCGGGCAGTCACAGGCCGTCGCAGCGATTGGAGCCGCCGTTCGGAGGTCACGCGCAGGGCTTCAGGACCGCAACCGTCCCATCGGAAACTTCTTCTTCGTGGGGCCGACCGGTGTCGGCAAAACCGAGCTGGCCAAGGCGCTGGCCGAACTGTTGTTCGACAGCGAAGATTCGCTGATCCGCATCGACATGTCCGAGTACATGGAGCAGTCGAAGGTGAATACGCTCATTGGAGCGGCCTACGGCTATGTGGACTCCGACAAGGGAGGCATCCTGACCGAGGCCGTGCGGCGCCGCCCCTACAGCGTCGTGCTGTTTGATGAGGCCGAGAAGGCGCATCCGGATGTGTTCAACATCCTCCTTCAGGTGCTGGACGAGGGGCGTCTGACAGATTCACAGGGCAGGCGTATCGACTTCACGAACACCATCATCATCATGACGTCGAACGTCGGTGCCCGGCAGATCCTCGATTTGACAGGTCAGGTACCTTACGAGGAGCTGGACCGTCAGGTGCATCTGATTCTGCGCGAACACTTCAAGCCCGAGTTTCTGAATCGACTCGACGACACGGTCGTATTCAACGCGCTGGATCGCGCTTCGATGGAAGCGATCGCGTCCATCCTCTTTCAGAAGCTCCGGGCGTTGCTCGCCGAGCAGGGGCTGGACATACGTTTCACGCCGGCCGCTGCCACGCGGATCATCGATGCGGGCTTTCAACCTGAGTACGGGGCTCGCCCACTGAAACGGGCGTTGCAGTCTCTGGTGCAGGATCCGCTGGCGACCTGGGTTCTGGAGGGGACGTTTGTTGCTGGCGATACGATCGTCGCCGACGTCACGTCGGATGCCGAGGGGCTGACGTTTCGAAAGGCGGCTGCGGCAGAGTGATCAGGAGGCTGCTCGACCGCTCAGTCAGGCTCGGTGAGCGGTGTTGAAACACCCTCTCGCGTTCCTGCGGGGCCGAGAATCCATGCATCAAAGCAGAAATGCCGACGAGCGTCGTTCTCGGCGAAAACCCTGAACTCAAGGTCATTCGCCTGGTTGTTGCCGGCTGCCGGGAGGTCGAACCCAAAGGTGTGTACGTCAGCCTGCGCGGGGTTGATGTGCTCTGCCAGCAGCTGACCATTCCAAAGCACCCGAACCGTGACGGCTGCCTCGAAGCGACCGCCGCCCTGAAAAGCCGAATCGAATAGCGCCGAGAACCCTTCGATTCGGGTGGCGTCGGCCGGTACGTCGTCAAAGCGAACGACCAGCTCGCGCCCTGCGACGGGGTGCGCCCATACGCAGGGCAGGTCCTGGCCGCCAACGGGCTGCTGTGCGGGTCCGACCCACACCCACTCCGCGCTCGAGCACTGGTGTCGGCGACCATCCCAGGCCGAACAGACGTCGCCCTGAGAAGGTTCAATCGTGACGGTGGCACGATGGATTCGGTCGATGACGCTCATTCGGACGGCACGCGTCTCGGCCTGGGTGCGTCGCCAAAGTGACCAGTCCCCATGGCGGGCTTCGAGCTGCCAGGTGCCTCGTGGCGCGCGGATGATGGCGTGCAGGTCGCCATGCACCCCACGGGCGAGGATGCGGTCGTAAAAGCGTCCGTAAACGTCATCGCGAAAGCGGCGCGGCTCCCACTCGCCGCGTCGTCCCGGCCAGGGAAGCGCCCCGGGCGTCCGAAGGCGTACCGGGGTGGAGGTGTTGTTGAAGAAGGTGAACCCCAACGCCCCTCCGCGTTCTGTGACGAAGCGCCCCGCCGCATGAAGATGGATGGGGCGGATGACAATCGACGAGCCGGGGTTGGCCATGAGGCCCCAGGTCGCGCCGCGTTCTCCGGGCGTTTGCATGATCTCGTCGAGCCCGGCGCTTTCTTCGGCGACCTCGTTGAAACCATGCAGAAAAACAGCGCAGTTCCAGACGCCGATCGCAAGGGCTGGCGCGAACAGGAGCGCGGTGACATGGGGCGAGGAGGGTGTACGACCGGCAAATAGCAGGATGAGCCCGGCGACCCCAACGATACCGAAGCGAGGGCCGACCGCGTACACATAGGAGACATCGTTGGGGATGAGCAACGCGACCGCTGTCAGAGCCAGTCCGGCCAGCGGTGCTGCCCAGGCGGGGGGAGCGGGATCGACGACTTCGCTTCGGTAGCGAACGGTAAGCGCAGCGCCGACGATGATCAGGACGGTCGCCACGATGAGCCAGAGCGAGAGAACGGCCAAATCGCGGTCGTCCCGGAAGAAATCATGCAGTAGGGCTGGAGCCTGACGCAGACGCTCGGTGAGGGGCTCGGCCGAGCCTCCGAGCGGTCCGGTGCCGAGCGAATCAGGCGCGTAAAAAACAGCCGATGACGCGCCGAGTCGGTCCTCGACGTCTGCCTGATAGTTGCCGGTGAGCCACCACGCCCACATGGCGACGGAGGGGAGCAGGGCGGTGATCCCTTTCAGAAGGGCTCGCCATCTGGTGCGCGCGGCGGCCAAACCGAGGAGCGCGGTCAGCGCCATCGTGACCATCCACGCAAACGAGTGCGTAAGGAAAAGCATGGCTGCGGCGGCCGCGAGCCAGAGCGGGTCCATGCGCCGGGTAGCCTCGCCTGTTCGCCAGGCGAAGGTGAGGGTCAGAAACATCCACGGCAGTGAGACGCAGAACGATACGAACCCCATGGCAAACGCAAACCCGAAGACGAAAGGCCAGAGCAGATGTGACCACCAGGGCGAACGTCCGAGTGCGGCGAGCAGTGAACCGAAAGCGGGCGGTGTAAGGGCGAGCCCCAGCCCGGTGACGAGCCGCAGGGCGAGCTCGGGGTCGGAGGTGAGCCAGGCAATGACTGCACCGGGGACAAAAGCGCCCAGATAGGTGGTGAGGGCCCATTCCACCTGAAACCAGGGGCCGAAGCCCATCACGGGATCGTGGGGCCAGGCCATGACCGCGACGGTGAGCAGGTGTTGGGGCCAGTCAAGAATCGGCATGATTCGTGCCGAAAGCATGACATACAACACACTCATGCACCCGATGACCACGGAGGTAAGGTACCATCCGGTAGTCTGCTGTGCCCAGG
>JAGWVZ010000486.1 GCA_018970625.1 Myxococcales bacterium
TCGATGCATTTTTCGCGGTCTCCCTGCATGACATTGGCAGTCATGGCGATGATGGGCAGACGGTCGAAGCCCGGCAGTGCCCGGATGGCCCGTGTGGCGGTGAGGCCATCCATGACCGGCATGTGCATGTCCATGAGCACGACGTCGTACGACTTTTGCTGAACAGCTTCGACGGCGAGCGCGCCGTTGTCGGCGACGTCTACCCGCAAGCCGGCCTGCTCAAGCAGGGCGGTGGCTACTTCCTGATTGAGTTCGTTATCTTCCACCAGCAGGACGTGTGCTCCAGCGAGAGCTTTCAGGCTGGCGAGGGGGTCTTCGCCGGGTGTCTGGCGTTCTGCCCAGGAGGTGGAGTTGGAGTCGAGATGGCGCACCACGCAGTCGAACACCATGGAGGCGTTGACCGGCTTGGTGAGGATGCCCTCAATGCCGACGGCGCGCGCCTTTTCGGCGATGTCATCTCGGCCGAACGCGGTGACCATGATCGGTACGGGCGCGGTGGCAAGCTCGAGGCTGCGCAGCAGCTCAGCGACCTCAAGACCGTTCATACCCGGCATTTTCCAGTCAAGGAATACGACGGCGTAGGGATCTGACGCGGCGTCGGCGTCGCGTATTCTGGCCAGTGCTTTCTCGCCCGACTCCACCGCGTCGGCTCGCACACCCATTTCTTCGAGAAGCGCCACGAGGACGATGCGGGCGTGTTCATGGTCATCGACGACAAGCGTACGGAGACCGTGCAGGTCTGCGGCCAGACCGGCCGGTGCGTGGTTGTCCTTCTCTGCGCGTTCGACCCGCGCTGTGTACCAGAATGTGGAGCCCTGTCCGGGCACACTCTCGACGCCGACTTCGCCGCCGAGGCTCTCGGCGATGCCGCGCGAGATGGCGAGTCCGAGTCCGGTTCCACCGTATTTGCGTGTGGTCGAGGTGTCGGCCTGCTCAAAGCTGCGGAAGAGACGATTCTTCTGTTCGTCACTGATGCCAATTCCGGTGTCACTGACGCCGAAGCGCAACAGCAGGGAGTGCTCGTCCTCGTCGACGACGGAGACCGAGACCACGATGCCACCGGACGAGGTGAACTTCATGGCGTTGTTCAGATAGTTGATCAGCACCTGACCGAGACGCATGGGGTCGCCGACGAGTTTTCTCGGTACGGCGCGGTCGATGTCGACAACCAGCTCCAGTCCTTTTCGGCTACAGTACTCAGCGACCTGATTGGCGGCGTTTTCGAGCACCGCGTCGATGCTGAATTCGATTTTCTCAATGCTCAATCGGCCGGCCTCGATCTTCGAAAAGTCGAGAATGTCGTTGATGATGCCGAGCAGATGCTTCGCCGAGGCTTCAAGTTTCTGGATGTAATCGCGTTGCTTTTCTCCGAGCTCGGTACGGAGCGTGAGGTGACACAACCCCAGAATAGCGTTCATGGGTGTTCGGATTTCGTGGCTCATGTTGGCCAGAAAGTCCGACTTGGCTTGAGCGGCTGCGTCGGCTCTCGCGGAGGCCTCCATCAGGGCCGCGTTGTTTTCCTGAAGCGAATCGAGGAGGTCATCGCGGGTTTGCCGCGACAGAATCGCGCGCAGGGTGGGTAGCGCGTCTTCTCCCCATTGCGCGTACGGGAGCCGACAACGCACGACGATTTCGCGTCGGCAGACGCTCACGTTGACGAGTGCGGCGCGCACGGGTGCGCCCGCGAGGATTGTCTGTGGGATGGGTTCGGCGACGACGAAACGCAAGACCAGTCGGCTCTCGTAGCCGACGCCATCGCCATCCAGCTGAAGGGAAGGATGAAGCCCGCTTGCGACAAACCATCGGCCCAGCTCAGACACATGCGCAGCCAGGTTGACGGCCGCATCTTCGGCGCCGTGCAGAGCCAGAACGAGTTCAAACACGCGTCGGCGCGCCTCGAACACTTTCTCCGTGTTCGTGATCGCTAATGTTCCGAGACGGATCATGGTCGCCACCTTAGTACAAGACAGGCTGCATCGTCATAATCACGAGCGAAATCGGTGATGGCTTTCGAGGCGATCTCGGCTGCTGTGCGGTAGCTCGAGAAGGCGGTTCGAGCGCTTTGCCCGGACTCTGGGATTCCATCTGTCCAGAGCATCAGCACATCGCGTGGGGCCAACTTGCCCGTTTGAACTGTCACCTGCAAGCGATGCGAGCCGAGCAGGCCGTCACGAGAGATACCTCGCCACGACGTCGAGCCCATCTGGCCGGCGCGCGTATTGCCGACACCAACGTATCGAAAATATCCCGTGGTCTCGGCCACGAACGCGAGTCCCGCCGCGGCACCGATGGTTCCGCGCGCGGTCTCGTCCAGCCGTCGCATGAGGCGTTCCAGATCTGAGCTGCCCTCTACGTGAAAGCACTCCTCCAGTTTCTCGGCGACGGCGTGGGCTGTTGCGCCATGACCCGACGCGTCAAGAATGCCAATCAGCATGCCACCATCGCAGGCAAGGGATAACGCACGGTCGCCCGACACCAGCTGGCCACTACGCGAGCGTTTTTGTGACGCGAGGTCAAAGGCCGGGTCATTGACATTCCAGTGGTTGTCGTCGCTTGCTGGCCGCGAGCGTTCAGTCAGCGGAGTAGCGGGAACTCCCGGGTAACTGCTGGAGTGTCGTAAAGAGTTGCGTACGATTCGCTTGACCGCCCACACCCGGGTCCCTGCGCCCGGCGACGAGGTGAGTTCGAAGTCGTCAGCCATGCGACGCACGCTGGGCAGGCCAAGTCCGAGGGTGCCGCCAGTGCTAAAGTGATCGCTGGTCGCCAGTGCGATGTCAGCGATTCCAGGCCCATTATCCTGAGCCTCGATCTCGATGCAGACGCCGTCTTCGTCTTCGCGACGCACGAGCCGAATCGTTCCGCGTGCAGCATACTTGACGATGTTGGAACCGAGCTCCGACACCATGGTGGCGATCAGGGCGCGATCAATGTCCGTTGCTCCTCTCAACAGCGCATTGCTGCTGACAGCCGCTGCTGAACCGCCGACATCGGAGGCTGTGCTGATGCGAAAAAAGAGTGAATCCGGCGGCGCTGTGGTCATGTATCCTGCTCCGGCCCGATTTCCACCAGGCCGAGTCGCTCCAGCGCGCTTTCGAGATCGTGGGCAAACTCCAGGCCATCCACAATCACATCGTTGCTGACCAGCCATGCGACCACCCCGGGTCGCAGACCCACGACGATACAGCGGGCACCAAGCAGAAAGAGCATCGCCGACAACGTGCGAAGGCCCTCAAATTCCGTGCGGTCGAGAAACTTCACCGCGGAGAGCTCGAGCACGGTGGTGCGCGCCGATGCACGCTGCACGCCATCGAGAGCGATCTTCTGAGCCAGCTCCAGGCCCCCGGCAACTTCTGCGGGGAAGGTCACGATCAGGCATCCTCGCACGAGGGTGGTGGTCACCGCGAGCCCTGTGTCTGCTGC
>JAGWVZ010000487.1 GCA_018970625.1 Myxococcales bacterium
GGAACGAGTCTCGTACCCTCTAATATTCCAACTTCAGCGAAGTTCCAGGGGCTCAAACCTCTAGCCAGTGAAACTAAAACCAGGTTCAAATCATCGCTGAAAATCCGCGGTATCATACCAAAGCTCCCAGATCTTAACGATGACGCATTAGTACCTCACCACGAAAAAATGCGGCCGTGGTGGAATACAAGCCTCAAAATCGCCTGTGAATTTCGCGATCACCTGCGCAAGCGCGGCCTCATTACCTACAATGAACTCGAGCGGCTCACCGGCCAAATGCTCTCGGAAATTGCACGGCAGCCAGCGCTCAGACAACAGCTTCGCGGCCGTTTCACCCACCTGCTCGTCGACGAATTTCAGGACACCAACCAGACACAGGTCAACATCCTGAACCAGCTGCGGCTGCTCTGTGGCGAAGACGTGCTGCGCTATTATGTCGGCGATGCCAAACAGTCGATTTATCGGTTCCGCCATGCCGACGTCAACGTATTTACCCAACACATTGCGTCGCCGCAAAACACCGACGCAAACACGCTGCAGATGGTGGACCTGCCTCGCTCGCGCCGCTTTGCCCCCGCGCTCGCCGACTTCTTCCACGTATTCTTTAACCGCATTCTGCCGCCCACACCGCACTGGCCGCAGCAGCTGCCCGCGCAGGGCGATCACATCGGCGAACGCCCATTCGTAAAACCCGAAACACACGCCCTGCTCGACCTCGACTGGCACGACCACACCAACGTGCTGCTGCAATCACCCCCGGCCGACCCCGTCCTCGTCACCACGGCCCGCTCGCACGGCATCCTCTTTAAAGGTGACAAGGCAACACCGGCCGAACCTGCCATCTCGCTGCTCAACTCCAGCAAGGAAGCCGAACAGGAAGCCAGCGAAGGCGAATCGTTCAACGTCGACGACAACGAGCTGTTGCTCGAAAAGGATCCGACCGAAGAACCCAACAGCGCCGGTGACGAGCCCTCCGAAGACAAAGAATCGCCATCGGTATCGCGACGGGCCCGACAAAAAGCCGCCCGCTGGCTAAGGCAGCAATTCGACGGTGAAGGGCAATTCATTCGGAATGCAGATGGCAAATTTCGCCGGGTAAAAGCCTCCGATGTCGCCATCCTGGTGCGCAGCTGGAACGAGGCGAACGAATGGGCCCGAACCCTCGCCAAAGCAGGTATCGCCTCCCAGGTACATGGCGGCCGCGGCCTCCGTGACGTCATCTCGGCCTGCGACCTGCAAAACCTCCTGCACTTCCTTAACGACAGCGAAAATAACTCCGCAGCGCTCGGCGTGCTCCGTGGCCCCCTCTTCGGAATCTCCGACCTGGGCCTCTATGTGCTCGCCCGCTGGCCCGGCGTCGTCCGTCTCGTCGGCGATGAAGAAAAGCCCTGGAGCGACAACGAGACCGAAGAGCTCCGAAAATCTGCGCGACACCTGCATAGCGTGGCACGCATGGCGCGCCTCAACCCCGAAAAGGCCGTGCAGGCGCTGCTCAGGGCCGGGGTAGCAGACCCGCAGCAGCACGATGCGCTCCTGTCGCAGCTCACGCATGACGCCCAACGACTCGAGGCAGGGCGCAACGCGCTGCAGCGCGTGTTTTGGCGCGTCGGGCGCGAGCCCGTCGCTGCCCTGCTGCGCGAGCTGGTCTTCACCGAGCACATGGAAGCCCACTGGCGCGTGCTGCCCGACGGAGAACGCGAAATTGCCAACGCCTGGCGATTTATCGCACAGGTCGAGTCCGCCGAGGGCGCCTATCCCTCGCTGCCGCGCGTCATCGCCTGGCTCAACTCCGACGCCGACCCCAACCCCGAAGGCCTGCTCGAACCCGCAGGAAACTCCGTGGCCATTACGACATGGCACGGCGCGAAAGGGCTGGAATGGAACATCGTCATGCTCACCCATCTCAACCATTCCGGCCAGTCGGAAAAGGAAAAATGGCAGTTTTTCTCGGCGCGCGACCACAACAACCAGCTCGTTCGCGTCCCCATTTACAAGCGGCAGGGGCCGGGATTTCCAGAAACAGACGACCCCTTCAAGACCAGCGCGCTCGTGGATGTCGTCACCGCCGCCGACGAAGCCAGCGAAACCAAACGCCTGCTCTATGTCGCCATGACCCGCGCCCGCGAACAGGTGGTATTCGCCGGAACCGTCGCATTTGGAATGCGCGGAAACTCACAGACGAAACTACTCACCACGACACAAATTACTGAAATCACGACGCAATTAAATGCCAACAATAATAAAGATGCACTCGACAAACATTTAAAAGAAACTCCCCTCCCAGCGCCTCTCGCGCTATGTCGTCAGGCGGGTCACTACGTTGCCTTTGCGCTCAGCCTCCGGCCGGGGTCGGTGCCCCCTTCCCCCATCGAGGGAGCCTGGTGTGCCCACCTGCCTTTTATTGCCGAGTCAACGCTGAAGCAGGTGGACCAGGCGGCCGACCACGATGTCACCGCGTGGGAGCGCGAAACCCCGCAACCGCTGCCCGCGACTCTCTGGCAGGGCGGCGACGCGCGCACCACGCTCACGCCGTCCAGGGCCGGCAGCCTGGGCCTGCAGCTGCCGGTGTTCAGCGTCGAATTTGCTCCCCCGGGCAAACCGTTACGCAACCCGCCGGCAGCCACCGCCGCCCTGCCCATCCACGCAGACGATGCCGACGCGCCCTCGGACGAGGCAGCCAGGCAGGGCTGGGACCACCTCGCGGTGGGCACCCTGTTTCACGCGCTCGCCGAACGCTGGAACTTTGACGGACCGGCGCCGGGCGCCGACGCCTGTACGCAGTGGCTTGAACCGCTCGTGCCCAGTGACCAGGCGAAAACGCTGGGGCCCTGGATCGCCGAAGCCCTGCAACGCATGACGCTCACCCCGCTGTTTGACGAGTGGGTCGAAGCCGCGCGCGAGGGTCGTCTCTGGCACGAGCTCGCGATTGACACCCTGTATGGCGAGCACCGCATTACCGGCCGCATTGACCTGCTGTGGCGCGACGCACAAGGCGACTGGCACCTGCTCGACTACAAGGTCACCAGCAAGGGAACGACTGAAAGCGACGTGCAAGAGCTGCAGAGCACGTATGCGAAGCAGCTTTCGCTTTATCGCGCGGCCCTCGCACAGCAGAAAATCACCCTCGCGTCTGCCCGGCTATATCTGGTGCTGTCGGGTGCGTTGATTGCTGCGCGCTGACCCTGCCACAAAATAAATCGACGTCCCCTACGCCGATGATCCTGTAAGTTCTCTCCTTCGCGGTGTCTCAATCAGTGAGGGCCAAAACCAACGGCCAGCACAGACCAGCAACCGCAGGGAGGAGTCATGAACTTGAAATACGCGCGATGTGGCATGGACAACGGCAGCACCCTGATTGTGCAGCACACCCATAGTACACTTGAACGTGAGGGTATGATGGCGTTCGCGCAGCGCT
>JAGWVZ010000488.1 GCA_018970625.1 Myxococcales bacterium
TCAACCCACAAGCGCGCCTAGCCCAGCTCGTTGGTCGATTGATTCGCAAGCCAATCCGACCATTGATTTCGCGGCTTCAGCGTCTGCTTCGCGCTTCCCCGCTCCGCCGAAGCCAGGGACCGTGACGACGCTGCCTACCGCGCCCCGGTCGTTCGCGTGATTCTTGGCTCTCTCCTTCTGGTGCGGGACGGCTAGCAACTGGCCATGCGGGAGAACCCCGATGTGGTCTACCTTCGAAACGCCCGTCCGCCCCTCAAAGGCCCGCCTGCCAGCCGCCTTTGAAAGAGGCGAGTTCGAGAACCAAGCCCAGCTCGCCGACGCGCTCGGACTCGTCCAGGTACAGTTAGGCAACCTATCGGACTAGCGTTCAAGCCGACGTGGGTCCAAGTGAAGTGCGTGATGGGGGAACGAGCCACGTGGAACGAGGCCGACAACGCAGGACACACAACAGAACCGTTGACAGGCGAACCAGAAGCACCCCAATTCTCGGCCCATACGCCTTTCACACCGGCGTGGCTAAAATCACCGAGGAGGACCCATGGACATCCAACCCCTGTTGCTCACGCGTGCGCGCCGGTCGGGGACGCCCCGAAAATGGAAAGGCATCATGCTCCACTGGAGCGGAGGCAACAAAGACGCACACGGGCTGCACAAGTATCAGGAGGGCATTCCGAATGGCGGTTGGTACCACTACATCATCGATGAAAACGGCGTGTGGATGCAGGGCGACCCACGCTTCAACCGAGGGGCCCACGCCGGTTCGCCTTGGAACGACCACTACATCGGCGTTTGTTTCGCGCACCCCATCGTCCCGTCCAAGGGAGCGAGCCTGGCCGTGACGAAGCGAGGGCTGCGATCAGAAGTGGCGACAGACACACCGAGCTCTGCTCGCTATCACACGCTCGACCCACGCTTTGCCGCCACCGCAGGCGAGTTGCTCACCCATCTGTGCACCGAATGGAACATCCCTCGCACGTTGCACATGAGCCGCGGGAGAGACCTGACCGCCGCAACCTTCGCTGGCGTCATCGCGCACCACCACGTCAACGTGAAGCGATGGGATGTACGCCCGTGGCTACCGGCGATCGCACAGCATTTTCCGTGAAAGAGAGGGGCCCAACCGACCGACTCAATGCCTTCGCTTGTGGCTCGTTCGAGTGTTGGTCGCGACCAGAGGCAGTCGCTGCGGATTGGCTCCGCGATGGGTCCGGCACATTTCCGTGCGGAAACGGGAAGCGGTCTGCACCTCCCCCTCTCGTTGGCGAGCGCGCTCACCTTGCTTGCAGAAAGAAACCGCTTCAATGGTCGCAGCGTCAGGGCGCATTGCGCAAAGATCCTTGACGCCGTCGTATGATTAGTGGTTTGCTCTGACGAGGGAGATTGTTGAACGTGGAGGCTGGATATCTCCACGGAACGGTTCGGTTTATCGATATCGGGGATTGCAGGATGACGAAGCTTACGGCGTCGCAGGTTAGTTCCGCTCTACGCTACAATGACCATCAAGACGATGATGTGTCATTTATTGCGAATCTTCAACGCGAGCTTGGCGGGACAGTGACGGGGGCATGGGACGAGGACACCATCCAGCGCATCGCCATGCTGCAACGAGAAGAGAAGCTTGTTGTGGACGGCAAGGTGGGGCCTCAGACAAGGGCCGCACTCGCGATGCGGTTCTTGCCTGTATCGCCATCGTTGCCGGCCGACGTGGCGGATGACACATGGCCCGATTGGGCTGTGCCGCAAACCAGAATCCTCCAGGAAGCGGAGGCCGAGTGGCGACGCGGGACATCGGAGGACGATCTGTCGCGCACCGGACCGCTGGCAGCTATTTTTCGCGATGCGGGCTGGTCCCCGTTTGGCGTCGATGTACGCCCCGGCACTCAGCAGGCACGCGATTGGTGTGGCATGACGGTCGCAGCTTGGTACTTCCGCGGGGGGCTTCACTCCGCTCATCGAAAGAGCTTCCTCGCCACAGCGAATGTGCGCTCGTTCTTTTCCTACGGCAAGGCGGGTCGCGTGCATCATCGAACAGCGCGTGTCGCCCTGTTTCCAGATGGAACCACCGAACGACTGGAAGCCTGGCACACCCGTTTGGGTGAGCGCAGGCAATGGGTAGAGGGTGCGGCCCTGCGAACCATCGCCGGCGCTGACCTGTCGTCACTTCCGCTCACGCCAGCGTCTACGATTCTCATTTCGCACAACGGCAGCCTGCAAGAAGCCCATCACATCGCGTTGGTCGAATCCTTCGATGGCGCGGTGCTCACCACCTTGGAGGGCAATGCGACAGGCACCGCAGGCAATGGAAAGACAAGAAAGGACGCGGTCGTTCGCGTGACAAGGGACCTTCGTACTCCGGCCGTGTTGCACACCCTGTTTGGGATCGGCCGTCCCAGCTTGCTCGACTTCGCCGCCATCCAAATTGACTACGTATGACCACCGCCGAGCAGGAGCTCGCCCACGAGTTGGTGGCGGATTGCGACGTGATGGTGCTGGCGATCGGCCGGTTTGGCGGCGCGATCCCCATCGCGGCGATCGAGAGATTGACGTTCGGACGTACGCATGAAGACTTGCTCGCCATTGCGGAAGCGCATCGACAGCTGAGTGCATTGGTAGCACCCGCGACGCCGATGAGCTTACGCGTCACGGCGGTAGAGACGAACGCGTGGGGGCTGATTCGCAACGTGCCGCTCTTGCGTCTGGTACTGGGTCTGGGGGCATTCTTTACGGTGGCCTACATCATTTGCCTCGTGACGGCCGAAGCACAGGTCTACGAGCCGTGTCACGCCCAGCCGATTCTGGTTGGCAAGCCTGACGCGCCCACACGTATTGTGGTGCCCGGCACGGTTATGGCGTTGAAACAGTTGGCCTATGCGTGCGCTGCTGGGCTCGGTGCTGTTTTTTATACGCTATTCACCATGCACCGCTACCTGGTCGCTGGCACGTACGACGTCCGGTACACCATCGCCTATTTCACGCGCATTCCCCTGGGCATGATCGCCGGGGTTGTGCTGGCGAATTTTTTTGCGAGTGAGAGCTTTGTTCCCACCGTCATGCCTACCACGCTCGCGTTGTTAGGAGGCTACGGAGCCGATGCCGTAAATCGACTGCTGCGAAGTGCCGTCGACGGGATTTCACGGCTTGCGGGGCACACCGATTCTGCCACCTCCCACACGCCCTCCGCTGCAGAAGCGGTGCGTATTCATTCGCGCGACGCTATTGCCGAGGGAGTCGCTGAGGTGCCTGCACTGCCGCCACTGGCCGAAACGTCCACCCCGGCGTCGACTGGAGAGTCGGGCAGTGGAATGGATACGGGGAGCAGCGATCGCTTAAAGCCATAGCCTGATCTTTCCATTGATCCTGTTATTTGTCTCACGCCATGTCGAAGGTACTTGCGTCTTC
>JAGWVZ010000489.1 GCA_018970625.1 Myxococcales bacterium
CGCAGGTCACGCCTGTGCCCGTAAAGCCGGTGTTGCACGCGCAGGAGGACGCACCATCGGTGTTGGTGCAGGTGGCGTTCGCGTCGCACCCACCGTTGGTGACATAGCCGGGGGTCGCCGGGTCACATTCGTTGACGTCGTCGCACTGCAGACCGTCGCCCGAGTAGCCCGGGGAACAGCTGCAGAAATAGCCACCCGGAATGTTGTTGCAGATACCGTTGACGCTGCAGCCGCCGCCGCCGGCAGCACACTCGTTGATGTCGGCGCAGTTGCCGCCCGTAGGCGGGCATGTGTAGCCGCTGTCCACCTGACGGCAGCTTGTGCAGCCGGGTGCGCCCGGCGAATCGCAGACCTCTTCGCCCACGACCCGACCATCGCCGCAGATCTCATCACAGTCGGCACCGACGGTGGGGCACACCCAGCCCACCTCGATCGCCGAGCAGGTCGAGGAGCAGCCGTCACCCGAGTTTGCGTCGCCGTCGTCGCAGGCCTCCAGGGCAGCGATCAGAATACCGTCACCACACACGGCGGTGCACCCGGAGGGTCCGCAGCTGTAGCCGGTCTCAATGAGGCAGGCCGATGAACAACCATCACCGCTGTCGGCGTCTCCATCCTCGCACGTCTCGACAACCGGGTTGATCAGTCCATCGCCACACGTCCGCGTGGTGCAGTCGTTGTCGCAGGTGGCGCTAAACCCGGACGCGTCACACGTCTCGGCTGCGTTACCGAGCCGGTCGGTGACAGCCAGCAGACCATCGCCGCAGACGGGCGTCTTGAAGATCGAGAGTGCCCAGCCGCCCGTGCCCAGCAGCGAAGTGGACGGAATGGCCGAATCAACGATCACCGCCACGGTCTGCCCTGCGGTCAGGTTCATGACCACGTTCTCGCCCGTAGAGGACAGCAGATGGTCGTCGGCGCAGAGCGCATCGCCGCTCGCGAACGAGGCGGCCATATCGACCGGGCAGGCACCTTCCACCACGACGAGCGCGGTGTCCATGGTCGAGCCGGCGGTTGAGAAGGTGTATTCGCCGTTCAGCGGCGCGGTCCACAGGTAGGCTCGATCGGCACCCTGAAGGCGCGAGCCGCACTGCTGCGCGCCGACAGGCAGGGTCAGGTCACTGGTGGCACCCGCCAGCGTGGTGCCAAACCGCAGGTAGTCGCCGTCGATATCCGAGAGCTGGCTGGTGAGGTTGCCATCCACACAGGCAAAGTCGGGGCATGGCGCAACCCCCGAGCAGGTGGGGTCTTCGCAGCCGAAGAGGCCGTTGCCGTTGACGTCGAGGTTCCGCGTACAATCTTCGGGCAGCAGCGAACCACCGCAGGTGAGCGTTCCGCTTCCGTTGTCCTGACAGATGAGCTGATTGCCGCCGACGTCCACGCCGCAGTCCGCATCGACCCGGCACACGACACCCGAGCCAAAGCAACCAGCCCCTTCGTCCACAAAGCCGTCACAGTCATTATCGACGCCGTCGCACTGCTCCGTCATCTGCACGACGATTCGACCGCGGAAGGTGAAGCTGTCCTGGCCGGGCGGGTTTCGGAACACCCACTTGACGGTCTGCTGCGCGCCGGGCGCCAGGTTTCCATAATAGAACAGACCGCCGAGCGAGTCGGTGGGCGCGTTGCTGACGCCTGTGGGGCTTAGCTCACCCACTGGCGGCAACGCTCCGGTCCCAAGGCCGGTGACACCGCCGATCTGCGCCTGAATGCGATCGGCGTAGGTGTACGCTTTGAAATCCTCAGGGATCTCGCGCACTTCGGCATAGACGTTGGTGAACGAGCGCACCGTATAGAACGACCTCAGCTCGACGTCCGAACACAGCGCCGTATATCCGGCTGCCGTGCCGTATGCCGACCCACAGTCGGCGTCCTCGAGCACGTCAAAGCTGCGCAGCTGGGCGGTCTCAGGCGGGTTGGAGTCCGGATTGCCGTCCACGGCGATCAACAGCTGGTCGCGACACCACAGCGCCTGCTCACGCG
Organism: Myxococcales bacterium; assembly: GCA_018970625.1. The sequence goes on from JAGWVZ010000489.1 coordinate 1,981, forward strand.
TCGCATACTCGCCGTCTGCGCGCAGCTCGGGCTCGCCAAACGTGAACTCCAGCGCATCTGCGCCACGCTCCCACCGACCTTCAAAAGGTACCGAGAGCATGGGGGCGTCTTCGGAGTACGCGATGGATTCCGGTGCTTCCGGGGCAGCGCCCACATCGGCCAGCACTTCCGTACCTGTATCGGGCGCGACCGAATCCACTTCGGCGTCGTCAGAGCAGGCCGCACCCCACAGGGCACTCAAACCCACGACGGAGGTAAAAGCCGCTACCCGGCTCCACCGGTGACGAACACGCTTCAGATATGGGCTCATGGCATCTCCATAACGAACGGGTAACAAGACGCACCAACCGCTTGTGACATTATCCTGTCATCGATAAGCCGATTGGACTGCGGGGTCAAGATCAGACTTTACGTTCCATCACGCCCCCCAGAGTCCACGTTACCGCGGGTTCCCCCGGGGCCGGCAGACAGGTGAGCGGCAAGAAGCCCGGCGCCCATATCACCTTGCAACCCTCGCCAGCGGCATCTTGCGAGGCGCCCTGAAGCGACGATTCGGACGGGTAACCCGACCCTGTCTGTGTGGGTTACCGCCGGTCGCCTTTCTGACGGGTTCGCGCTTGAGCGACGAGGCTGTAACAGGCGCGTGACACTGGCGCAGGCCCTGCAAATGAACACCCCGGGCACGCTCAAAACTCGCGTCGCAGCTTGCGTTTCGGTCCCTTCACGGCTAGTCGGTCGACCCGTCTTTTTTCGCTACTTTTGCCCTTTGTGCGACGTATGCGCCCTACCCTTCAGCTTTGCCGCTGGCTTCTGTCGTCGTCCCTCGCCGTCATCGTGATCTCCTGCGGTGGAGACACCCCCGGGGCTCCCACCTGCGACGGCGATTGTAGCACCCCTCCGGCCGCGGTCTGCGACGGCGATCGCGCGATCTCGTTCTCTCTGTTTGGGGAGTGCAGCAATGGGCAGTGCGTGTACCCACCCGTGGTGGACGATTGCGCCGCCGATGGCGGCACCTGCCAGGCGGGAGCGTGTGTCGCGCCGCCCGACCCGTGCGACGGCGTGGTGTGCGACCAGCCGCCCGCGACAAACTGCGAGGGCGACACGCTGAACCAGTACGCGGCTGACTCGGGCGAGTGTGTGGACGGCGGCTGCAGCTACGAGGTGCAACAAACCGACTGTGCCGCGCGCCGTCAGGTGTGCGAGGACGGCGCCTGCGTGACCCCCGTGAACCTGTGCGCCGGCATTCTGTGCGAAGACCCGCCGGCCAACGGCTGCGACGGCGAGTCGGCGGTGACCTATGTGGACGAAGGCGAGTGCAACCCCGAAGACGGCGAGTGTGTGTACGCCGAGGTCACGCGGCGCGACTGCGCGGCCGAGGGGCTCTTCTGTAACAACGGACGCTGCCAGGCCGA
>JAGWVZ010000490.1 GCA_018970625.1 Myxococcales bacterium
ACCTGCTCACCGGAAACATCAAAGCCGATGTTGTGGCCCGGGCTGGCGCCGAGGTGGGCGTGCTGTTTTGCCTGATGGTGCTCGGCAGCGGACCACTGTGGGCTCGCAAGGCCTGGGGTACCTTCTGGACCGGCGAGCCACGACTGCTGCTGACGCTCGTGATGCTGCTGATCTTCTGTGCCTACCTGATCGTGCGCGAGTTTGGCGGGCGCACCGAGCTGACGCGTCGCATCTGTGCGGTGCTGGGCATTCTGGGCGTGGCCGACATTCCGCTGGTCCGCATCAGCGTCGCGCGCTGGCGTGGCAATCACCCTCAGGTGCTCAGCAAGGGTGGCATTGACCCCGATATGTACGTCGCGCTCATGGTTTCGGCTGGCGCACTGGCGATGCTCTTTGTGACCCTGTTGTGGTTTCGCATCCGGCTCGGCTTTGCCGAGGAAGATGTCAGCCGTCTGCAGCGAGCCGTCTCGGAACGCGAAATGCGGGCCGAGGACCTTCTGACTTCCGTGCGCTCATGATACGAACTTCTTTTCTGACGGCTGGTCTTCTCATGCGAAACTCGATTGCAGTTTTCGTTGCGCTCGCGTTCGGACTCTTCCTGTTCACCTCGGCCGTGAGCGCGCAGCAGCCTTCCACGGAGGCCTCTGGCGCCCCGGCGATGGAAGGGAGCGTCGCTGCGCAGGGCTATAGCGCCGAACAGCTGAGCGAGCAGGGCTTTCGGCCAGCCGATTCCACCCGTCCGGGAGATACCGTGGCGGGAGGGCCCTTGTTGGTGGCCGCCTATGCGCTGTTCTGGGGAATGGTCGTGACCTATGTAGGCATGCTCATTCGCCGCCAGACAGCCACCAGCAAAGCCCTGCAGCAGCTCAACAGTCGCCTGAATGACGTCGAAGACCGCCTGCAAAGCGCTGAAACACGCATGAACAAGTCGTAACGTGCCAGCCGAACATATCTTTTACATACCGGTGATCTTCGTGGCTGGCGTGCTGCTGGGACAATACCTGGGCCGCCGTTCGCTTACGCAGGAGCTCGCCGAGCAGGAGCGTGAGGCTGCGCGTCGCAAAGCGCGACAGACAGACACGTAAACCCGGTCATGCGTGCTCGTTGACACGCGATCTTCGCCGGATCATGGTGCGCCCGAGGCGCGACCGACTGCGGGAACACACGTTTCAGGCAGCGCAGACTGGCCAGGCGCGTCAATCTACCCGGTGAGCTGGTATGGAAGGTGTAGCGCTCTGGCGCATGACGCTGGCGGTCAATGATCTCGACACCATGGCCGCCTTTTATGATGACGTATTCGGGTGCCGCTTTGAGGCGTTCCCGGCATTCGGCACCATTCTGTATCGCGGCCGCATGGGCGGAATCGTGCTGGTGCTATGTCCCAACTCGCTGGCGCGCATTCATGCCGAGCAGTCGCGCCACCAGCTGCACCTGGTGGTCGACAACGTGAGTGACTTTGCGGACCGCGCCGAAGAATGTGGTGGCAGGGCGGAATTGTACACGCGCGCCGGCGGCGAGCTGGTCGCTGTGATCACCGACCCGGAAGGGAACTCCATTGAGTTGATGCGCGGCTAGCGACGACCTCGGGCGCTTGCACAGGTGCGGGTGTCGGCCTCGAGTCCGAGCAACGGGGCGATATCGACGCGGTCGCCGTGAAGGTCTTCCATGTCGATGTGCACGTGCGGCGAATCGAACTGAATGGCGGTGCCGCCCATCAGGCCAAGTTCCTGACCTGCCTCGACAATATCGCCCTCAGCCAGACCGGGATAGATGGCTCCCAGATGCATATAGCGCACGCGGTAGCCTTCCCAGTCTCCCTCCACGACCTCGGTACTGATGATGGTCCCCGATCGCCAGGAGCCGTAGTCGCGGGTAAACCAGTGCACGACGCCGTAGCCGGGAATCATGCCGCTCCGAGGCAGGCGATGGCCACCGCGCTCTGCCATCCCGGTGCGGGTGTCGGGGTGCCCAAATCGGTCCGGATCGTCAAACCCGGTGCCAATCAGGGTAATGCGAGCGCGAAACATCGAGCGAATCGGAGTGCCCAGCCCTTCTTCACCGCCGACACCACCGAGGTCGAGACCCCGATGCTGGCGTCTGCCGCCGTCTCGACAGTCGCCGAACGTGCTCAGGATGCGGTGCGTGGGATAGGGGAGGACGACGCCGGGCTGAATGTCGGAAACCGTTCTGACGACTCGCTCTACCAGCCGGGTTTCGAACTCACCGGGGGCCGAACCTTCTGGACCAGCCGACCGCGCACCCGAACAATGCCAGAGAGCGGGGAGGGCGGACAGCAGCGTAGCGCAGACAACGAACGGAAAGCACGCCCTGCGAAGCCACTGTGACCTTCGTGGCAGATTCCCTGGGACGCGAGGGCGCATTGGCCGGTGCGCCATGCCGATTCAGGGGGTTGGCAGTGGGCTGAGCCCAGCGCCTGAGCGAACACGATTCAGACTGCGTACCACTTCCGCGCGTCGATCCAGCACCATCTGCAGCTGCTGTCCGAGCAACGACAGACGCTGCTCCAGGGGCGTGCGAGCGGAACCCGTGAGCGCCTGCAGCGCAGCCTCGATGGGCTGCATTTCGCCCCTGAGGCGCTGTTCTTCGGTGGCGAGCCCATCGAGCTCGATGCGACCGTTCTGGTAGTCCTGGTTGGATTGCAGGGTGGTCAGAGCCGATTGAGTCAAGGTGATGGTGGCCTGATTGTCGTACACGATGGCGTCAATCTCGCTCATGTTCGAGAAGGCGACGTCGTGCTCGTTGCCCAGAATGGGGTGGTCCACCAGGACTCCGTCATCGATGATCTGCTGCAGCGGAGCGGCGCAGGTCACGTAGGCGGGGTGCGTACCGACGAAGGTCTCCCAGTCGCCGGCACGATAGGCGTCGAGCAACGCGCGACGGTTGGTGTCCATGCAGTCATGGGACTGGTCCCACGCCACAAACGCCTGATCGATCAGCTGTTGGCGCGATGCCAACTCCAGCTGTACCTGAGCCGGACCCGAGCAGCGTGCGGCGTAATCGCGAAAGCCGGGCAGCGGTGAGTTCTGGGCGATGGGAGCACCGAGGCTCACGGCCGCACTCCAGTCGCCACGCAGCGCAGCCTCGTAACACGAGAGCACCGTGTTGAAGTCCTGCGTCTGCTGCCAGGGCCAGCCACTCATGGGTCCGAACGCCCCGTACCAGGCATCGCGGATGAAGTGCAGCCGATCGAAGAGCAGCGTGCAGTCATTGGGCAAGAGTCGGCACGTCTCGGTCAGCGCCGCTTGCGGTACATTGTTTCCGTAGGCAGGTTGCACGATGTACAGCGTGCCAAAGTCCCGCTGCGCGTCCACGACGCGGCCGTTGCGAAAGGCAGTGTCGGCAGCGAGAAACACCTGCTCG
>JAGWVZ010000491.1 GCA_018970625.1 Myxococcales bacterium
GCCTGAGGTCGCGACGCAGACGTCGACCCCGGCACCATTGCAGCTTCCACAAGCCCCTCCCGTGTCGAACTCGAAGCGCCGGCCCGCAATTTCGACACAGTCGCCGTCCGAGATATTTCCGCTGACGATCACCCTACCGACCCCGTAGCTCGGCCCATCATTGACCGCGAGCCCCTCAGGGTCATTGGGTGGGTCGTCGTCGCCCTGATCCTGGTACGTGGTCACGGTGCCGTCTGGCGCGACCTGCTGGAGTTCATCGGCATTGTCGATGCTCACGTAGAGGTTACCGCTGGCGTCGAAGGCGAGATACTCGGGCCTGTCCGCGAAGCTGACCACCGTCGAGAAGAGGCTTCCGTCGACGCGGACCACGCTCGGGTCGGCCGCATCGCGGCGGGCGACGTAGATCGTTCCGTCAAGCGGGTTCTGCGCCACGTCGTAGGCCGTGTTGAAGAGTGGACCGCCCGCGACGGTCTCAAGAGTACGTCCATCGTTCGCGCGGATGCCGAGGTCCACGCGGAGCAAGGCGCGCACGGAATTCTGGGAGTTGCCGGACTGGTCGACTGCCCGCGCCACGACACTGGCGTCCCCTGGAACGGCGTTGGTGCCGACGTTGAACGCGAATGCGACGGTGAAGGGCGTGCCCGGCGTGTGTTCGCCCGCACCGACGAGGGTACTGTCGTCCGCCGTGACACCCGTGCCGAACGCCGTGAACCCCACTTCGGCGAGGCCCCGGTCGTCGTCAACCTCGACCTCGACAGAGACGGTCTGGCCACGCGCGAACGTGATGGCGGGCAAATCGTCCGTGCAGTCTTCGGGCACGTTGAGCTTGATCGTGCCGTCCGGGCAGACGCCGTAGCCGTTGATGGTCACGATCGAGACCGTAGGCAGTGTAAGGTCGGGGACGTTCTCGACGCGCACGTAGTCATCGTCGCTGGCAGCCGGGTTGACGCCATCATCAAATACTGCCCGCACCCTGTAGATTCCGGCTTCGACGAAGGTAAACTCCGTCGCCGAGTCCTGCAGGTAGCTCCCGGTCGCGTCATCCCCCGTGCCCGTGGCCACTTCAAACGTCGGCGGCGGCGTGTTGATCGCGTTCCCGTACTGGTCGCGGACGAGCGCAAAACAGAGCACGTTCTCGTCGACAGCGAGTGCGTTGGTCGAGAGGGTGAGGTCCACCGTCCGAATTCCGCCCGCAGGCACTACGACAAGTTCAAGTGTGCTACGAATCCCGCCTCCGCCGACGCGCGCAACCACCGAGAAGGGCAGCGAGTTCGCACGGGTCATGCCGGTGATGACGCCCTGGCCCGACAAACCGTCGTCGATCACCAGCGCATCCGGGTCGGTCACGGTCACCGTGACGGGCTCGGCAACCGGGTTTCCAAAGACGTCGAAAGCGGCGTACGCGTACGTGATGTCTTCGCCCGCCTCGACGACCCCGTCTGCAGCGGAGCCGGTGAATGCGAAGTCGACGCGCGACGGTTCGCCCGGCTGCACGGCGAGCGATGCGCTGCCCTGGACCGAAGAATCGGCCTCGACGGTTGCGACCGCGCGGTACAAGCCGGCAGCCGATTCCACCGAGATGTCATCGCCCACGACTGGCTCCGCGGGAGCCGCGGGCGTGGGCTCAAGCGAGAGCGTGTAGGCCGCATCTGGAATGATGTTGTCGAAGGCATCGAGGACTTCGACCGTGGCATTTGTACTCTCGCCGGCGACGATGGCGCTCGACGACAGCGCGACGGTGACCCTGTCTGCTGGCCCGGGGACGACGTCGAATGCCTGAAGATCGCCCACCCCGGTCCCTGCGACTGTCGCCGAGACTTCCCATGTTCCGGCCCGTACGACGTCGACAAGGCGCGAGGCCCGCAGCATGCCGGGGGCGTTTGTCGCGACGTCCACGGCCGCATCGACAGCGTTGCCGAACGCGTCGGTGACGGTCCACGCGAGCGCAACGTCGGTGTCGGGAGTCACCTGAAGGCCTGTGACAGCAGCGTCGACGTCCGTCGCGCCGAGCTCAAGCACGAGAGTGTCAGGCGCTGCGGGAAGCACGGTCACGCCTGCGGTTCCGACGAGTGAGGAAGCGTCGTCGAGCGTCGCCGTGACTTCGTATGTGCCGGCAGGCGCTTCGACGGTGAAGGCGTTTCCGTCGAAGGGCGAACCCGGCGCGGAGGGCTCCGGTTCGAGCGCGAGCGAGATGCGGTCGGCACCATCACCCGCTGTCGAGGCTACGATGTTCCCGAACGCGTCGTATGCGGTGGCGAAGGCGAGGACGGTCTGCCCTGCGACGGCGGTATCGCGGCTCAGGGTCACCACCATTTCGGTGGCGTCACCCGCGAGCACTGAGACGGTCGCCACATCGGCGGCGTCGGTGCCAGGCACACTGGCTGCCACCCGCCATGTGCCCGCCGCCTGGATCCCGAGGATGCGATTGCCCGCGACCACCGCGCCAGGGGCGTCGGTGACGTACACCACGTCGGGGGCGATCTCGTTCAGGGCAGCATCCGTGACCGTCAGAAGTGCGGTGATTTCGGGGTCGGGCTGCAGCCCTTCGAGGGCATCGGTCGGCTCGACATCATTGGCAGTCAGCAGCAGGTCCACGCTCTCGGCGCGACCGCCGATCACCACGAACGGACCGGAGTCCGACAGCGACTCATCCACCCCCGAGGTCACTGTCAGCGTTCCAGTACCGGTCGTGGTGAGGCCGGTGAGGTCGATTTGCGCGATTCCGGAAGCGTTGGTGACCACGGTGGCGTCGGCCACACCGCTGTAGCCTCCTGTCGAGACCGTGAGTTCGAAGCCCGCCAACGGCACGTCGTCTTCGTCATTGGTCACGCTGACCGTTGCGTGAAGGCGTCCGTCGTCGGCGTTCACGATCGGGTCCGAAATAGTGAGGAAGAGGCCCTCGGGATGGGGCGCTTCCTGCACGATTGTCGCTTCGACGCCACCGCTGCTCTCGCCGTTCTCGCGCGCCGAGACGATGAGAAGGTTCTCGGTGTCCGGCGACAGGGGAACGGTGACATTCCACCTGCCGCTGTGTGGATCGGGGGTTGCGGAGACGGGCTCAAGGCCGCCGACGATCGACACCTCGGACTTTGGATCCGCCCAGCCCGAGACGACCTGAACATTCAGGCTCGTCGGGCTGTCGACGGGGTCAACGGTGGGTTCCGGGGGTGGTGCGGAGCAGGCGGCGAGCAACCCAAACAGGCCGGACAACGCGAAGCGGAGACGTGACGCATTCATTTGCACCTCAATTCAGTCTTTGGGACGGCTGTGGTCTGCTCGAGCCGCACGCTATGGGCCTGACGAGAGATCGAATCGGTGTCAATCAGATTCCTCCTGAGTGCGACACGTCCGATCCCGACAGTCGGTAGC
>JAGWVZ010000492.1 GCA_018970625.1 Myxococcales bacterium
GCTCTTCGACATCGATGGTTCTGGCACCACCGACGTCGGGTATCTTGACCAGCGCGGTCTTCACATCTGGTTCAATCAGTCCGGCAACCGTTTCTCATCACCCGTGTGTGTGCGTGGTGTGCCGTTGATGGCCCAGGGAGACGCGTTTGAACTCGTCGATTTTCTCGGCCAGGGCACCGCGTGCGTGCTGTGGTCACCGGCACGTCCGCACGGCGACGCGAAGGCGCAGTTCATTGACCTGACCAGCGGCAAGAAGCCCTACCTGCTCACCACCGTGAACTCGGGGCGCGGCAGTCGCATGACCCTGTCGTTTGCTCCCTCCACGAGGTTTGAGCGAGCCGATGCCGCCGCAGGTCGTCCGTGGATCGGACACATGCCCTTTGTCATGCACGTCGTCGATCGCATGACATCGGTCGACCTGGTCACCGGGCGCACCCACACCACCAGCTACCGCTATGCGCACGGCCACTATGATGGGCGCGACCGGGAGTTTTGTGGGTTCGGTTACGTCGAGACAACGGTCGGGGAGACGTTTGCAGATACCATCGAAGAGTCCGCGTCCTTCTTTGTGGACGAGCCCAAACAGTTTGCTCCGCCCATTCAAACGCGCACCTGGACCCATCTGGGTGTTCAAGACGTCCACGAGAAACTGCTCGCGACCTGGGCGCGCGACGCGTACCACCACCCGAGTGTTGACTTTGGACCAATGGCAGACGCCTTCACGGTCGAAGGACATGCATCGGGAGCCGACCTCGCCGACGCGCACCGGGCCATGCGAGGCCAGACACTCCGGACCGAAGTCTACGCGCTCGATGGGTCGGCGGAAGAAGCCATCCCCTACACGGTCGGCCTGAGCGGGGCGCGGGCACGGTGCCTGCAACATTGGGCCAGCGAGCAGCAGCGTGCGTCCTTCCTGGTGTTTGGCACCGAGTCCCGCTCCCTTACGCTGGACCGCGTTCCCGAAGATGCGCGCCGGTCGCAACAGCTTGTGCTGGCGGTGGATGCGTACGGCGCAGCGACCAGTACCCTCGCGCTCGCCTACCCCCGCATCGGTGCGAGCATCCCGAGCCCGGGTGGTCCCGAAACCCGGTTCGGCACCTTTTCCGTCGCGCGGCCGACCGGTGAGAACGAGACCGCCAGCCAGGCATGGTACACCGCTCCCTCGCCAGCCATCTGGGCCGTAGCCGAAGCACGAGTGCAAGAAAGTACCGTGTTTCATGTACCGAACGGCAGGCGAACGGACGACAGCTGGTGGCGGCGCCTGGGGTTGGCGCAAGCGTCCGCCTCGTGGGCGATTACTGACGCCGAGGCACCCAACGACGGCACGTGGCTCACGGCAGCGGACCTTCGCGGCATGGCCGACGACGGAACGCGTGAGCTGCTTGCGCGGTCGCGCACGCGCTACGCCGCCAACCCGACTTCCACAACCGACCTCACGCCTCTGGCGTACGGTGCGGTGGAGTCGTTGGGCATGCCCTACGACGCACAAACCCTCGCCTTGACCGGCGACACCCGGGACGCTGTCTATCCGTCATCGATGCTGAGCGACGTCGATGCCACCGCACTGGGATATGAGGTGGAAGGGACGGAGTGGTGGACGCGAACGGGTCAGGTCTTCGTGGATCCGGCTCGCTTCTATCTACCCGTGCGGTCGGTCGATATTTTTGGTGCCGAAAGTCAGGTCGTCTGGGACGACTACGACCTGCTGCTCGAACAGACCATCGATGCGCTCGACAACACCCAGTCCGTCGTCAACGACTACCAGTTGCAAGGGCCGGTCGAAGTCACCGACCCCAATGGCATTCGCTCGGGGGTGGCGTTCGACGTGCTGCAACGCGTGGTCGCGACGTGGCTGCAATCGCCGGTTGGCGAAACCAACGTCGGTGACTCACCCGAGCACCCCGGGGCACGGTTCGCGTATGGCCTTCACGCGCCACTCACCGGTTCCGGCGTCGGACCCGTGCCGCCCATCTGGGCCCGCTCGTGGGTTCGAACCGCACACGCGGCCACCATCCCCTGGGACGACGAATCAGCACCGAGCGTGTTGGAATCCGTCGCCTACTCCGACGGTAGCGGAAACGTTCTGCTCACCAAGGCACGCGTGGCCGATGGTCCCATCGTTAGTGGTGGGGCCGACGTGTCCCCGCGATGGGTCGGAAACGGGCGCACCTGGTATGATTCGCAGGGCCGACCGACTCGTCAGTACGAACCCTACTTCTCCGACAACGACGCCTGGCAATGGACACCGGAACAGTCTGCAGGCGCGATTCACGTGGACATGACCTACGACGCGGTCGGTCGTGTGGTCAGCGTCGACATGCCCGACGGCACGCTGTCCCGCGTGGAGCACCACCCCTGGTTCCAGCGGGCGTGGGATGCGAACGACACCGTGCTGGAAAGTGCCTGGTGGCAGGACGCGACCGACGCCTCTCATCTGCCGAGCACCGATACGCCCGGCTTCAATCTGCTCCGGGACATCGCCGCCGACCTCAACAACGAGGAAGACTCTGCCTGGACACATCCGCTGAGACGAGCCGCGCTGAAGACGCGCATTCATGCCGCTACGCCCTCCACCGTCTATCTCGACGTGTTGGGGCGACCGGTCATGTCCGACATCTGGAACGCCACACCGGTCAGCACAAGCACCGACGACCTCAACAGTTCCGAACCCGGGGGTTCTACGTTCCCGGCCCGCACCGAAGAATTGTATCGCGAGTTTGTCGAAATCGACCGACGCGGGCGGGTGGTGGCGCTGCACGACGCGCGCGGCATCCAGTGCGCCACCTATCAATATGACGATGTGGGCCGGGTCATCCGCCACCTGGGCACCGACGATGGCGACCGATACTCGCTCGTGGATGCCGAGGGCAAGCCGGCGCGCTCGGGCCGCGGTGCGCCAGACGGGGCCGGGGTGGTGCCGTTCCGGACGCGCGCCGTGTACGACGTGCTGCAGCGCCCCAGCCAAACCTGGCTCTCTGTTGATGGCGCGACCGAAACGCTGCACGCGTGGGTTCGCTACGGCGAAGAAAAGCCCGAGGCGGAGGATACATACCATTTGGGCAGGGCGTGGCTGACGTTCGACACCAGCGGAACCTCCGAGGTGCTCGGGTACGAGCTGCACGGTGCCGCAACGGGCGGTACGCGGCGCCTGGTCGCGGATCACCGGACCGACCCGGATTGGTCTGCCGCCCTGACCGCATCGGGTGTTTCTGACGCCGCGTTCGAAGCAGCCGTCGACGCCGTGGTCGAATCCCAGGTCTGGTCCAGCGCAGGGACGTACGACGCGCTCGGTCGCGCCGTGACCACCACCACGCCCGACGGGTCGATTCAGCGCTTTGTGTATGACGCGGGCGGCGCCCTGCTGGCT
>JAGWVZ010000493.1 GCA_018970625.1 Myxococcales bacterium
CAGATCCAACGGGGCGTCGGAGCGTACGGACGCCCTGCCACCCGGCTGCCAGAGACGTTCGAACTGCTGCATCAGGTCCGTGCTCCAGGCCTCAGGGCTGGTTTCAGCCGTGACCAGCTCGCTGATGCGAGCCCAGGCCCCCTCGCTACCGCACTGCACGGAAAAGCGATGAAGCACCCCCTCACTGCCAGCGAAACCGGCCCAGCGCTCCGTTGCGACGTGGGGTGCGTGAAACGTGAAACCGGCCCAGACTCTCGGCATGGGCGCGTGATCGGGTCCGTGCCACAGACCTTCACAGAGCAGCTCCCGGGCTGCTGTGCCCAGCGCCTGAAATCGGCCTTCACCTGCAGTCCTGAGCACCCAGACGGGGCCAAGGCCGGCAAACGTCAGGGTATGGTCACTGTTACGCCAGAACACGGCGTAGTCGTCAGCCCCGGCCTTTGCCACCAGCGACAGAGCGGTCTGCCGCGTGACCGGCACACTCCACACAACGCCTGCCACCACAGCTCTGCCAGACGCAGCGGCCTTGTGGCGCGCACGTTCGCATGTGCGCCGGAGCTGGTCTTTCAGATCGAAAGGAGTGGGCAGCATGAGAGAGGGTGCAGCAGCGGTGTCACGAGCCGTTCCGGGCAGAAGCTGACGCCATAACACAGCCCGACGCGGGGTGCATGGCGCTTGTGTGAACGAATGCAAGGCCCAACGCGTGATTTTGAGTGTGACGGGCGCAGACCGGACACGTCGCCTGCCATAGGAGCTGGCTATGGCGCACGCCGTTTCGCTCGCGTCCCGGCAGACTTCGCTACACCTGCATCGTATGGCGTGCTGCCATTTGCACCCGTCTGGCGCGTCTGTTACACCTGCCGCACAGAAACATGAATAGCGTCTTCCGCCCACGCGTCACAAGTTCGGCACTGGCGCGGTTTCCTCTGGTGCTTATTCCTCACCCTGCTGCACGTGCAGCGTCACCCTCGCACAGGAAGCGCCATGTACCCGCCTCCCTGGATGATTGAAGAGTTCAACCGCAAGGAGCGAGAGCGCGAGGACGCTCGCTTCGAACCCATTCCGCTTCATGCGCCGTCGTGGGATGGTGTTGTGGATCATCATGACGACGACGACAACGATGAGGAACCTGCTGCCGAGCGCTCTCGCTCGACGGTCATCATCATCGACATGAACGAGTTACCCGAGTTTTAGGGGTTGCGCGTGTTCGGGCGGTCGCGTGCCTGACTGCTCGCCAGAATATGAACACTGCGTCAGAGTCTGCGGTCGCGAATGTCCTGCTCTCCGGTGACCGCTGGCGCGCCTTTACTGGCAGATTTTGGCGTTCCCAACGACCGCACTGAACGCCTCGGTCAATGTGGCTTCGTTGCCCGCCGGAATGAATTCGGTGAACGGTGTGCCACCATTTTCAGCGATCGCGTTCAGGATGTCACGCGAGGCGCTGAAGTTATAGCCGATGACGTACACGTTGACGCCCTGCCCTGCCAACCGCAAGGTCGCGTTTCCGAGGGCGTCGGCAATGCACGATGCGTTGTCATCGCAGCGGCATGTATCGGCTCCCTCGGACATGATGATCAGGTGGCCGTTTTCGGGGAATTCGCCCCAGATCTCCTCCACGTTTTCACCAAACCACTCCACGGTCGCGATCAGCGGCGTAGAGCCATTGGCGAGGTCGTTTTCAGCAAACCAGGTGTCAATCCGGGCCGCGCCGTCGAGCGTAATGGGCACCTGAGGCCAGTAGATCGGGGGTTCATTACCAAAGAAGCCGGTCCCCTGACCGCTGATGGAGCAACCAAAGCTGGTGGGAAACATGGTCATGCCGAACGCGACGTCTGGATTGGCGGCCGTCACAGCGGCGATCGAGGCCCGAATTGCTGGCCACTCCGAGGCCATGCTGCTGGACCCGTCCACAGCGAACATGACCTGAGGCAGGCACTCCCGCAGCGCACAGGCGCCTCCGGTGCAATATTCGCCGTCCTGACACGCTGTGGACGGCTGCCAGCCGGACGCGTCGGGCACACAGATTTCGCGGTCGCCCTCGATACCCAGACACCGCTGTGTGTAAGGTTCACACACTCCCTGCACACACAACTGCTCGTCCGAAACGCAATAGGTGCCGGGGAAACAAGCCTCGACGGTGTATCCGTTGCCCGCTGCGTTGCACGTCCTGAACTCGCGCGGCGTCGCACAACTGAGTGTACCCGGTTCACAGCTCGGCGTCGTGTCAGCCGGTTGCAGCACATCCTGGGGCGCTGCGTCGAAGGCACTGTCGGTTGCACCAGAATCCGGTGCGTCTTCGGGCTCTGGCACGTCTTCTGCGCTGACTTCCGTGTCCTCGTCGCCTGACGGACGCGCTGCATCTGCCTGAGAATCCGGTTGCAGCGGCGCCTCATCACCTCCGCAAGCCACCGCACACGAGACCGCCGCAAACGCGACGAAGCACCGAAACCCAACGGGCATGAGCTGCATGTTCATGAACAGGCACCGACAAGGGAAAGTGAGGCACCAGGCGTGCCGGCAGCACGTCAGGCAGCCGTGTCCAGATTGCACACAGGCCACCCGTAACAGAAAACGTTTTGCGGGTTGAGGTCAACCTTCCGGGCGCCCGGGAGCGTTACGCGCCAGCGGCTGCGGCGGTTGCTCTCCTCGTTGAAGGTGCACAGGCGGCCGTCTTGCGATAGCAGCGTGTGCGCGTCCGACCATGTTCACATCTGCAGTCCGGCGTTCGCTCGCCTTTCAACCGCTACCTTCGCCCCGGGTTGCCCCATGCAAATTCGTCCCTGTCATGCTGACGACCTGCCGCGTGTACAGGCGCTGGATGCAGTCAGCTTTGGAACACACCACCTGTTCCCCGACTTTGTGCTGCGTCAGTACCTCGACCTTGCCGGGCCCTGCTTTCTGCTTGCAGAGAGTGAGGGCGAGCTGGTGGGCTATGTTCTGGGCGCCCCTTCGGCCGCCGGCGACGAACCCACCGGTTGGATGCTCTCTGCGGCTACCGCTCCGCATGCCCGTGGACAGGGCGTCGCTCGCATGCTGGGTCAGGCGGTGCTGCACGAGTTTCGCCGCCGCGGCATCCGACGTGTGCTGGCGACCGTTTCTCCTGATAATCTGCCGTCGCAGCGCGCGCAGCAGGCGCTCGGATTCCAGCTGGTTGCGCACGAGGCCAACTACCTTGGCCCGGGCGAAGATCGCCTCGTCATGGAATGGCGCGACGAAGCTCGTCAGTAGATGCTTCTTTCCAGTGCGCCGCTCGCACTTCGGAAGGTCACCGGGCTCGCACTTTCGATCAGCCCTGATTCATCGGATGGCACGTTGTGAGGGACACTGCCGGCGGGTGCATGTTGCTGGCCGGCGTGGGCCGGG
>JAGWVZ010000494.1 GCA_018970625.1 Myxococcales bacterium
GCGGGGTTCTCGTTCATTTCGGCGCAGACACGTCTGGCCTACTTCAACGGAAACCCGAATAACCGTCTTCCCGCAGGCGGTCGCATTGACTCCAATATCGACGGCCTCTTCGCGGCCATCAACCTTCCCCCTGGCCCGAACCGCGTAAGTTCGATGGCGTGCACCGCCAACTGTGAGCCCGGCGCAAGCAATCCGACCTACGTAGCCATCGGCGCCCGCAATGTGTTCCAGACGCCCAAGAGCGTTATTATCGCGACGTTTGAAGGAATCACCGTTCCACGCTAAAGCCTGCTCACTTCGCTCTCTTCCCTGTTCGCCAAAGCCCTACCGGTCCTCCGCATGACCATCTCTTCGTTCGAGGCGCTTAGCCTGTCTCCCGCAACTCTCGCAGCCGTCCTGGAAGCCGGCTACCGCGAACCCACCGCGGTTCAGGTGGCTGCCGTTCCTGCGATGTTGTCGGGACGCGATATTGTGATTCAGTCGCAGACGGGGACAGGCAAAACCGCCGCCTTCGTGCTGCCGACCGTTGAACGAATTGACCCGGTAGACGGGCGCATTGAAGCGCTGGTTCTTGTTCCGACCCGCGAACTGGCCCAACAGGTCTGCAATGAATTCGAGCGCCTTGGAAAAGGGCGCGGTATTCGTGCTGTCGCCGTGTTCGGCGGTACAGGTTTCGAGAAGCAGAAAGAGCAGCTCCTGCGCGCGCACGCCGTCGTGGCAACCCCCGGTCGACTGCTCGACTTCATCCGCCGCGGCAATGTATCCCTCGGCAACGTGAGATTCTTCGGCCTCGACGAAGCCGATGAGATGTTGTCGATGGGCTTCGAAAAGGACGTGCTCGACATCATCTCGCATGTGCCGGCCGGCCGTCAGTCATTCCTGTGCAGCGCAACCTACAACGACCCTATTCGTCGCATCGCATCGCGGTTCATTCACGACCCGCTGCAGGTCAACACCTCTTCCGACCAGCTGGGTGCTCGCAGCGTCCGCCATGTTGCGTTCAAGGTCCCTTACACGGACAAGTACGCGCCTCTGCGTCGCCTGATCGTCGGACGCTCGATCGCGGGGGCGATTATCTTCGCGAACACCCGCGCCGAGACCTTTCGAATTACCGAAACACTCCGCGCAGATCGACACTCGGTCGATGTCCTGAACGGTGACCTGTCTCAGGCCGAACGGGAAGCGGCGCTCGCTCGTATGCGCGACGGCGGTATCAACTTTCTGGTTGCCACAGATGTCGCCGCTCGCGGTATCGACATCTCAGGCCTCCCGGCCGTCATCAACTTCGACATGCCAGACTCCGCAGATGTCTATGTGCACCGCACCGGCAGAACGGGCCGCGCGGGCCAGGCTGGCGTTGCCTACTCGCTTGTCACCCCTGCCGACGTCACCGTCTACCACCAGCTGCACAAATTCTTCGACCTTACGTTTGAAGAACAGACTCTGCCCGTGGAGAGCGACCTGCGTCGCATTCTCGCAGATCGGGCCTTATCACAGCTGCTCGATGGCCTCGATGCGCAGTCTGACCTCGACTATGCTGCGTTTATTCCCCTGGCCAGGCGCCTCGCCGAAGCCGCGGACGGCTCGCGAACCATCGCCAAGCTGATGGCCTACTTTGTCGCACGCCCAGAACAAACCACACAGGCGGTTCCGGTCGAAAGAAAGACAACAGATGCGCCCTCGCGAACCGTTTCACCGACGATTGCGTCCTCTGAGCTGACTTCACCCGTAGCCGAACCGCAACCGGACTTGACTGCGAAGCCTGCGACGTCAACCTCCGAAACGCGCGCTCCGCGACAGCAGGGACAGCCTGACAGGGCGACCCCTGCTCAACCAGCTTCAGAAGCATCCGTACCCGCGCCGACGGTGCGTGAGCCATCGTCGTCTCAGGTCGAGAAGCCACGTCGAGACGACCGGAACGTCAGGGAATCAGCGCCCGCGGATTCCAGCGCCAAACCCGCACCCGTGACGCAGGCCAAGGCCCCGCATCCAGAACGGCAGCCACGGGATGGCGCCCCCCGTCGGGACGAACGACGTCAGCGAAACCCCCGCGATCCTCGCCATTCGGGCGGCGTTCAGGTGGTGTCAGCTCCGTCGGTCACCATCGATATCGGCTCGACCAGCGTACCAACGGGTGCGTTGACCGCCGACCAGATCATCACCTGGATTCGAGACAACTCACCGCCGCGCGCCCGCGCCCGGTTTCATGCTTCCGACCGAATCGCACAGGCGCTCGCTGTGTCGGTGGATAATCTGGAGGCTGTGGCCACTGCCTCGCCTGCCATTGAGCGAAGCCACGGCGAACGGGCCATGTGGCGCCTTCACCCATCCATGTGGGCCGACGCTGACCGCGTCACCGGTGCGGCAACTACCACGCCTGCGCCGGTGCCTCCTGCAGCGCGAACAACAGCCGCACCCCGCCCTGCAAACGTCCCCTCACCAACGCGCCCGTCGCCCGAAGACAAGAATGGAGATCTGGTGTCGGTGCGGGTCAACGTTGGCCGAGGAAAGGTGAAAAGTGCCGACCTTCTCGCGACGGAGCTGGCCAACATCTCTGGATTCGATCCAGAAGACTTCCACCGTGTCGAGCTTTACGACCGCCACTCGATCATGGCCGTACGTCAGGCCTATTGGCAGGACATTCGTGCCGCGCTCCAGAATGTCGCCGTTTTCGGCATCCCGTTGCAAATCGCACGCGTCTCTGAGGCGTAACGCATGAATAAGCAGGTGGCTCTCATTCTGTGTCTCGGCACTCTCCTGATGGCCTGCCCTCCCCCTCCGTCGGCACCCGTAATGGTGTTCATTGATCCGCCATCGGAGGCCGGTCTTGCACCCGCGCAGGTCGCACTGCCACCCGTTCCTCCGCTAACAATTCTCGACATTCCGCGCACTTACGAAGACGGCTCCTATTCCATCTCCGGCCTGATGCTCAGCCGAGAGGCGCTGCGCGAAGAAGAACTCGAGGTGACGGGCATCGTGTCTGAGATTTATCAGTGCGAAGGATCGTCGCGCGCCGTCGAAGGCGAGCTGGCAGCTCTGGCTGCTTTGCCGGATGAGCCTGTTGCCCGAGTGACCAGCAACGTGGGATGCAAACTCCCACATCTGTACATTGTAGACAGCCTGCGCAGCTCGCAACGCCTACTGGTAACCGGATACGATGCCGAAGTGTGGGAGCCTCAGCTAAAGCCGGGCACAAGATACCGTTTCGACGGGACCTATTCGCAGCGGGCGCCCGGGTTTCTCTCGACTGAGTATGGTCTTTTACTGGCCGAAAACATGGAAGGCTCTGGCGTCTATGGGCCTGGCGAGGGATCTGCCGCCGCGGTGCCAACGTCGCCCTGAAGTTTGCGGTTCGCTTCC
>JAGWVZ010000495.1 GCA_018970625.1 Myxococcales bacterium
GGACCTGCAATCAACCAACGGCACATTTCTGAATAGCCGTGACAACCGGGTGCTGGTTCCGACGGTAGTCGATGTCGATGACGTGATTTATTTTGGCAGTTATCGCTATCCTGTCAGTCGTGCATTTGCATTTCTGCAACCGGCTGAACAGGGCGGCAGCGACACCAGCGGCAAGCGCAAGTTCGTGGTGGGTCGCGAAGCCGGAAGCGTCGATATTCAGATTGACAAGCCCCAGATTTCGCGGCTGCACTGCGAAATTATTGTGCTGGAAGGAGGCTCTTTCGAGCTGCGCGACCTGGACAGCGCCAATGGTACCTACGTCAATGGGGAGCGCATTCGCACCCGCGTGCGCGTGGGTCTGGACGACCGCGTCTCGCTCGGCGGACTCTACGTGCAGCTGGATGCGGAGCAGGGCGTTCGTCGCGATGAATATCGCGGTGATATCATGCTGCAGGCGCAGCGCATCAGCATTGATGTGCCAGACCCGGCCTCTCCCGAAAAGACCCGCCGGATTCTGCACGACATCAGCTTTACGGCGTATCCGACCGAGTTTGTCGGCCTGATGGGACCCTCTGGCGCCGGAAAAACCACACTGATGATGGCGCTGAATGGCTACACGCCTCCGACGCAGGGCCGTAGCCTGGTGAACGGACAGGACCTGTACGAGAATTACAATAGTTTCCGCGGTACCATTGGCTATGTTCCCCAGGATGACATCGTTTTTCCTCAGCTGACGGTGTACGAATCCCTCTGGTACACCGCACGCCTGCGCCTGCCCGCCGATACCACCAACGCTGAAATTGACAGAAAAATTAACGACATTCTCGATAAACTCGAAATATCCCAGACCCGCGATGTGCTCATCGGCGATGCGCTGAAGAAGGGCATTTCCGGCGGTCAGAGAAAGCGTGTCAACCTTGCGCAGGAGCTGCTCACCGAGCCCAGCCTGCTTTTTCTGGACGAGCCGACTTCCGGTCTGGCGTCAGAAGACACCATTAATGTCATGCGTCTGTTACGGGGGCTCGCTGACAGCGGCAAAACCATTTTGCTGACCATTCACCAGCCCTCGCTCGAAGCATACCGCATGATGGATAATATCGTGTACCTGTTCGAGGGTAAACTCGTCTATTACGGGCCTGCATATCCCGACAGCATCACCTATTTTCATCCTGATATTGGCGCTGGCCCTGAGCGTGAAAAGTTGCTCGCCGACCCCGGAAATGCCCTCAAGGCGCTCGCCCGTGAACAACGCGCCGCCATGGACGGTTCCACGTCGCGGACCGAGCGTACCGAACGCCTGAAGCGGGCAACCGAAATTCGGAGAGAACAATACCGAAACTCGACCTATCATCGCGAATTTGTCGTGGACCGAGGGGGTGAACTCCTCACCGGTGACGTGCAACTCACCACGAAATCGGTGCAGAAAACCCACCGGCGCGGTCTGTTTCGGCAATGGTGGATTCTGACCTCGCGCGCCACCCGTATTAAAGTAAAAGACCGTGTGAATACGGCCATTCTGCTCATTCAGGCGCCGATTATTGCCGGCGTGCTTGCTGCCGTCTTCTCTCTCGGCAGCGGTGGGCTGGGCTACTTCGAGTCGCTCGCTCGCGGCCCCTCGGCGCTTTTCCTGCTGGTGGCGTCCGCCGTCTGGTTTGGTTGCTCGAACGCCGCGCGAGAGATTGTCTCAGAGTTGGCGATTTATCGCCGCGAGCGCATGGTGAATCTCATGATTCCCAGCTACGTGCTCTCCAAGGCGACTGTGCTGGGCGCTGTCTGCGCGATTCAGTGCGCCATCATGCTGGTGCTGGTTTATTTTCCACTCGGGCTGCAGGGCCATTTCTTCTCGATGTATGGCATTCTGCTGCTCACCTCGTGGGTTGGCATGGGCATGGGGCTTACCCTGTCTGTTCTCGTGACCTCGGCTGAGGCCGCCGTTGCGCTGGTGCCGTTGCTGTTGATTCCGCAGATTATACTGGGCGGTGTCATTATGGCCGGGCAGCAGATGAGCTACCCCATGAAAATGCTCAGCAGCCTTATGGCGGCGCGGTGGGGCTATGAAGCCATGCTGCACGTGGAATACGGCGACGATACCGCTGAACAAATTCAGGAAATGTGCGAAATCCCGGCCTGTGTCTGGGGCATTACGCCCTCTGGTTATCAGTATTACCCGGGTGACCCATCGGATACGTCCGAGGATGAAGCCCGGTCTGGTGTAGAGGTCCTCGTCGGTGGTGTGATTCCACCCGTAGAGACCGTGGACGAGGGCATCTGCAAGGCGTTTTGTACCTCCCTTCGTACGGGTGGTGAAATTACGCCGCTGGAGCGGAGTTTCGGTGTGGCCGAGGATGATGCGCTTCGGGCACAGGCGGTTCAGGATATTGTCATCGATGGCGAGGCCCCGGCCATGTATGAGGCTCCCGAGCCCGATGTACGCGCAGGTCTCCCCGTCTCGGCGGCTGTTCTTGCGGGTGGTATTGTGTTCCTTCTGGGGCTGGTGATGTCGGTGCTGCGCTACCGCGACGTTGAAGTAGGCTGACCCGCTCTGTTCTTCATACCGCCCTGTAAGTGGAACTGTTTCACAGGATTTCTCGTGTCATTGTCACCCCTCCCTGCTCACCATCTGGCGACCGCTGCGGCAGAATCTACTGCGGGTCGTTTAGTTCGTCGCCCGGGAGTTGTGTGATGAGTTCGCTACCGGTGTCATCGCTGAATCCTTTTACGCAGGCGTTTGTCAGAGCGCGGCAGCGCTACGCCCGTTGTTCCCTGCTCTCGTGGTTGATTGCCATCGGCTGCGTGACCCTGGTGGTGTTTCTCATGACAGGCGTGGGCCGCCTGCACGTCGGCTATGTCGCGGTCACGCTGTTTGGCGCTTATACCCGGGTGTCGTCGATCGTGGCCATGAAGTGGTGGGAGATTCCGTGGGACCTTTTTCGCGCGCTTGGGAGCAATGACGCATCACAGCGCGAGCAGGCGCTGCAGGCCTTCGAGGAGATTCGAGGGGTATTTCTGTCGAAGTTTCTGGTCGAGCAGGCAGCCTGGCGGTCCGAGGAGCAGGTGGCCAGTTTGACCGCAGATGAGACGGCGCTGCTGGTCGCGAACGTTGACCGGGCCGCGCGTGAGCGGTTTGTTCGAGCCTGGTTCGCGGTGTATGCCGTCATCAGCATGGGGTTCGTGACGCTGCTGGTGTGGCTGGAGTGGCAGTATGCGACTGGAAAGCTGTCGGTGGAAACAGGCTGGCTGGGTTGGTGATGGTTCATGGGTTCATGAACCGGGTAACCGCGGTCGGGTCGGGTTGGTTTGGGCTGGTCGCGGTCGCGCAACGTCATGGGTGGCAATCCGATCGGCATCGGCTA
>JAGWVZ010000496.1 GCA_018970625.1 Myxococcales bacterium
CTGCGACAGAAGCTGGAGCTTGAAAGCTCGGCGCAGGTTGCTGCACGGCTCGCCCTGAGCACCGCCGAAGCGGCGGCTGCACACCTGACGGGCGGCCTGACGGCAGCGGAGTTTCGCACCAGGCGCGAGGCTGACATGTTGCGCGGTCAAGCACAGGTCGCTGCGCTGGATACGTTGATTCAGCTTCAGGAACGGTCCGCGGCGAAGTCGGACGAGCTTTCGGGCATTCTGGCGCAGAGCGATACCGAGGAGGCCGCCATTCAGGGGTTGAAAGACCAGCATGTGCAGGCCGTTGCCAATGTGGTCCGTTTGAACGCTGAATTTGAGCGGCTGTCGCAAGCGCGCGAGCAGCTGGGTCTGGTGCTTGAGATCGTACAGCGCCGCAGCGCGCTGGCCGATGGAGAGGCCTGCCCACTCTGCGGGAGCATCGAGCATCCGTACCGCACGGGCACCGCGGTGCCGCCGGATCATTCGCATTATCAGGCAGAACGAGAGCGCGCCGAGGCGTTTCTGACGGCGCATCAGAACGACATGCGGTCCGCCGCGGCGTACGAGAAGAAATGTGACTCGGAGCTGTTGCTGGCCGTAAGTTCACTGCAAGCCAAACGAGCGCGAACACAGGAGTTGTCCAGCGAGAACGAGGGGTTACAGCAACAACTTCGTGATGCGCAGGGCGCGCCGGTGCTTCGCGAGCTGGTGTTAGGATCGGACTGGACGGGCACCGACCTGTTGCCGTTGCGTACCAGAGTCAGCGACGCGCTGTCCGAATGGCAGCGGCAGTTGAAAGAGCTGCAGCGCCTTGTCGATGCCGGGATGGAAGCCAGAACCGCGCTCGGAGCGGTCGACCTTCGCGTCGCGACGTCGCAGTCCGACGTGAAGGTGTCTGAGGCACAGGTCACCAGTCTGGGCACCACACGAGAGACGCTGCTCTCTGACCTGAATCGTGCAATCTGGCAGGGCAACGCTGTGGCCGGGCAGCTGCGTGAAGAGCTCACGCAGCACGCGTGGCTGGCGATCGTCGACCCATTCACGATAGACGTCGCGCGCGAGGCCCTCGCCACAGCGGAGACCCGACTGGCGCAGTGGCGCGACATGACAGCCCAGTATAACGAGGTCGATGCCACGATCAGGCAGCAAGAGATCGGGGTGGAGAGGACTCGGGCCGTCCTTGAAACCAGCGAGAGGTTACTCGCTGAGCAGCGTGTAGCCTTACAGGGCTATCAGAAGGCGCTGGAAGACGCTGAATTACAGGTTGCGATGCATCTGGAGGGACGGTCGCCCGATGATGTGGCCGCCGAGTGGAAGCGCATGGTCGAGGAATCGCAGCAGCGTTTTACCCGGGCAGAGCAAGCCTGGAATACGGCCCGCGTGTCGCTCGAAACGGCGCGGACCGTCAGAGATGTGACCGGGACAGAGGCCGCCGACGCCCTTAAGAGGCTCGGCGAAGCAGAGGTGTTGTTTACGGAAGCGCTTCGTGAAGTAGGGCTGGCGAACATCGCTGCGCTTGAACAGGCGCGCTTGCCGCAGGACGCGTGGTTGTCACTGTCGCGCCGCGCTCAGGAGCTCGACGATCAGAAAAAGCAGGCCGAGGGTGCGGCCAGCGTCGTCAACAGGCAGCTGGATGCGTCGCGGCTGGCACGGCCCGGGGCGATGCCGCAGGATGCGACCGCCGAAGCGCTGCACGAAGAGAGCACCGCACTGACCGAGGCCGAGCACGAGCGGACAGCGGGACTGGCGCAGATTCAGGCTGCGCTGAACAGCAATGCCGAGCAGGGAGAGCGCCTGGGGAACCTCATGGCGCAGCTGGGTGAGCGGCAGATCGAGGCGGAGCGATGGAAGCTCATCGACGACCTGATCGGTACAGCCGAAGGGTCGAAGTTCCGACGACTCGCGCAGGGCTATCACCTGATCGAGCTGGCCGATTTTGCCAATCTTCGGCTCGAAAAGCTGAGTGACCGTTATCGCTTGCGTGTGAAGCTCAGTGCGGACGGCGCACCGACGATGGATTTCATGGTGCAGGATGCACATCAGGCCGACCGTGAACGGCCCCTGACCACCTTGTCGGGCGGCGAGACGTTCATGGTGTCGCTGGCGCTTGCGCTCGCGCTCTCGGATTTCAGGGCGGTGCGTATGCCGATCGAGACCGTTCTGATTGACGAGGGCTTTGGCACGCTCGACCCGGTCACGCTCAACACGGTCGTACAGGCGCTCGAGAACCTGCAATCGGCATCGGGAGCACGCGTGGGCATTATCAGTCACGTCGCAGGCCTGTCCGAACGCATCGGCGGGCGGGTGCTGGTGAAGCGTGAAGCGGCGGGTCGTTCCAGAATTATCGTCGAAGCCGCTGACTGAACGCCGCAAGGCGGTGAACGTCCGTTGCCGCGCGGGGGCGATAGGAGTACACATTGGCGCTATGGCCTCTCTCGCGCCCTGAATGTATCGCCATGGAAACGACCGAAGAATCCCGTTTGTTTGTGCGCCGCCTGCTGAACTCCATGGAGAAGTGGGGCGCATCGGACATCTTTCTGACCGAAGGCAAAGTGCCGGCGGCACGAGTCGGAGGAACGGTGGTTCAGGTGGACCTGGGGGCCACCACGGCTGAGCAGATTCACGCGTTTCTCACCGAGGTGGCACCGCCGGCAGCCCAGAAGCGATTCATGGCGACGGGGGACCTTGATGTGGGTTTTTCACTCGAGGCGGGTCGTCGTTTTCGCTTCAATTTCAGTCGTCAGCAGGGCGTTACCAACATCGTGGTGCGGGCGCTGGCGTCGGGAGAGATTATTCTGTCCGAAATGGGACTGCCCGCCGCCGTGAATGATTTTGTGGGGGTACAGCGTGGACTGGTGCTGGTCACGGGGGCTACGGGAAGCGGTAAATCAACGACGCTGGCCGGCCTGGTCAATGCACTGAATCTGACGCGTAAACTGCACATTGTAACCATCGAAGAACCCATCGAGTTTGTGCACAGGGATATTCGGTCGCGCATTACCCAGCGAGAAGTGGGGGTCGATACGGACACCTTCGCGAGCGCCCTGCGGAGCGTCGTCCGGCAGAGCCCCGACGTCATCGTGATCGGCGAGATGCGCGATTACGACACCATGCGTGTGGCGATTGCCGCGGCGTTGACGGGTCACCTGGTGCTGGCGACGGTGCACACCATTGATGCCACGCAGACCCTGCAGCGTATTCTGACGTATTTTCCAGAGGACGAACGCGAACAGGCCGCGCTGGACTTGTCGATGTGTTTGCAGGGGGTCATCTCGCAGCGTCTTTTGCCCACGCAGGATGGGCGCAGTCGCGTCGTCGCCGCTGAGATGCTCACCATGTCGCCCGCTGCCCGACGGTTTGTGCG
>JAGWVZ010000497.1 GCA_018970625.1 Myxococcales bacterium
TGTCGGTAGGGCCGCTGCCGCGCTTGCCGGACCAGAAGAACGGAAACGCCGAGAGCGCTGTCTGCTGCTGCAGGTTCGTGATCCAGAGGTGCTCCTGATGGATGCTGCCCTGCCATTGCGCGTTCGGCCGCGAGTCTCCGCGTGGGTTGTCGCCGACGAACAGGGTCAGCGCACCGGTCGGACCCTGCTGTGTCAGTCGCACATGGTCCAGTCGCAAAATGCGATAGGACTCCAGCCACCGCAGGCTCGGCAAAAGCGCGGTCAACAGCGCGACCTGCTCGTGGCTGCTCACCGAGTCGGCCGGAGCCGTTTCGTGCGACTGATTGTTTCGAATGGTCACCAGCTTTCGAATGGCTGCGTGGACCGAACGCCCATCCAGCGTCTCGGTGCGCCACCAGGCCCACATGGGCGCGAAGAACAGCGCCTGTTCGCTTCCCGTGGAAGCTCTGGCGACATGCCCGGCGAGTTCGTGAAACACGTCGTTCATTTTGCCGTCTGATGGCTTCGCGAGCTCGCTCAGCGAGTGCAGAAACACCTTCTCGGGCAGGGCCAACCGCCCGGCTTCCAACAGCGCGTAGCCCACCAGTATCTGCAGCAGCTGGGTCAGAAAGCGGCGCAGGTCGGCGTAGGGGATTGAATCTGTACCGGCCATCCCGTGCAGCAGGTCGCTGTAAACGATCGCCAGCGGCGTGGGCCAGCGCTCGGGTGAACAGGTCGCAGTGAACATGGAGGTACATCGAAGAGACACGATAGGCCGAGCAAAGAGCCCCGTTCCGCGCCGGTCGTCAAGCGGTACGTGGGCACAGTTTAAGCTGGCCCACCCCGGGTTGTGGGTGGAGCCCTGCACGGTTTTGCGTGCGAACCCCTCGACAGTCTGAGAGCGGTACCCCATAAACGCGCGGGTGTTTCTTCGGGCGCGGCAAGGGCCGTGCCCGGATTTTTTCCTCGATGGAGTCCCCTGTCTCGCCGGAGCAGTATGTCGCCGCTGCTGATGACTGTGTTGATTTTAGTCGCTGTGCTGGGTGCCATTACGGTCTATGACCTGACGCAGCGCAAGCACGCCATTCTGCGTAATTTTCCAGTGATTGGGCATTTTCGTTACCTTCTGGAAGGTATCGGCCCTGAGCTGCGCCAGTACATTGTGACCTCCAACAATGAAGAGCGACCCTTTTCGCGCGACCAGCGCACCTGGGTCTATGCATCCGCAAAGAAACAGAATAATTATTTCGGATTTGGCACCGATAACGATCTCGAGCACAGCAGCAATTACATCATCATTAAACACGCGACTTTTCCGTGGCCGGAACCCGAAAAGAAAGCGGAACCCAGACTGGAGCTGGCCGGCAAAATCATGGGTGGTGCGCGCGGACGTCGCAAGGCGTTTCGGCCCCCGATTCTGTATGTGTCGGCCATGAGTTATGGTTCGCTGTCCGGGCCTGCTGTGCAGGCCATCAACCGCGGAAATGCCATCGCCGGCGGGTTGCACAATACGGGAGAGGGAGGCGTCTCCCGGCACCATTTGCAGGGCGGCGATCTGATCTGGCAGTTGGGGACGGGCTACTTTGGCGCACGGGACGAAAACGGCCGCTTTAGTCTGGAGCGCCTGGTGGAGCGCGTCGAGACCACGCCCACGATCCGCGCCATTGAAATTAAACTCAGTCAGGGAGCCAAACCAGGCAAGGGAGGTGTGCTGCCAGCAGCGAAGATTACGCCAGAAATCTCTCAGATTCGCGGTGTCCCCATGGGCCAGGATTGTCTGAGCCCGTCGTATCACACGGCCTTTGGCAGCGCCGATGAATTGCTGGACTTCGTTGAGCGTATTGCAGACGCGACGGGACTCCCGGTGGGCATCAAGTCAGCGGTTGGTGACACAAAATTCTTTGTTGAGCTGGCCGACATGATGCAATCCGGCACCCGGGGCGTGGACTATATCGCCATTGATGGTGGTGAAGGTGGTACCGGCGCCGCCCCCCTCGTCTTTTCGGACCACGTGGCGCTGCCCTTCAAAATTGCGTTCTCGCGCGTGTATCGCATTTTCGCCGAGCGGGGTTTGCAGGACAGGGTCGTCTTTGCCGGTTCCGGGCGCCTTGGTTTTCCCGAGCAGACCCTGCTCGCGTTTGCGCTGGGGTGCGACATGGTGGGCGTCGCGCGTGAGGCGCTGCTCGCGATCGGTTGCATTCAGGCCCAGCGCTGTCACACCGGGCATTGTCCCACGGGCGTGGCTACGCAGAATAAGTGGCTCGTTCGCGGACTCGACGTCACGGACAAGGCCGCCCGGTACGCCAACTATGCCCTGACGCTCGACCACGATGTCATGGCGCTTGCGCGAGCGTGTGGTGTGGCTCACCCGGGGCTGATCACGCTGGATCACATTGAGATTCTGGACGCCGGCTTTGGCTCCCGAAGCGCCCGCGAGGTGTTTCACTATGAACCGGAGTGGTCATTGCCTTCCCCGGAAGAACAGCGGCGACTCTCTTCCAGCGTGCGCGCCATTGGCGCGTAATTCGCCTGAGAAAGCCGCGGAGCGTGCGTTGCGCCACCCGTCTCCTGCCTGATTTTATCGAAGCCGCTCCATAAATTGCGCGATATGATGGGCGGTCTCGGTAGGACGTTCCAGAGCGGTGAGGTGCCCGGTATCGAACGACTCGAAGAAGGTCACGTCCGGGGTATTTTCCACGATGCGCCTGGCATACCGAATCGGGCAAAGGCGGTCCTGCACACCGGCCACGACGAGCGCCGGAACGCCGAGCTCACGTACCGGGTCAAAGAGCGACTCGCGCTCCCAGAATACCATTTTCGCCAGAATTTCCCGCGTGTGGGCCGTCGCCCGCGAGAGGCCCGGTGTCTGAATACGCACCATCTGCGGCCCCAGCGTTCTTGCGTTCTGACGTGCCAGACAGTCCGGAATGGACCCGGTGCTGAATATGCCTGCGGGAACGCGCTTCACCAGCGACGGAATCCACCGCGCAATCCCCTTCTGGTGGCCCTGATCGTAGGGAGCATTCATGGCCACCAGACCTTTTATCTGACCGTTATTCTGCAGACCCGCCCAGAAAGACGTCGCACCGCCCCACGAGGTACCACCCACCACAATGGGTTTATCACTGACCTCCTGCACCACAGCCAGCATGGCCTCGCCGCAGTCCCGAATGCTGAACTGCGTGCGAATCAGCGTGCTTCCACCAAATCCGGGCGGCTCAATAAATCCGGCATGAATATCGTACTTCAAAAGCTCGGCTGCCAACGGCTCGTGCAGACGATGGTCGAAGAATACGCCGGGCCACAACAACAGGTCGGGCGACCTGTGGGGCAATCGCACCACCAGGTGTCCCAGAGAAGTAGCTACAATG
>JAGWVZ010000498.1 GCA_018970625.1 Myxococcales bacterium
CCGTCGCGATCAGAATGTATATTGCAGGTGAGCGGCCATGCGAAACAGCGTGAGTGAATAATCCCCATTTCCGATATCGAAGCGCGACGACGCCACGCGTCTTGGCAACATATTCTGCAGCTCGGCATCGGCGAGCAGGGCGACGCGCTCACTCAGCTGAAAGCCGGCGCCGGCGACCGCTGTGACACGCCAGCCGTCAATGGCGGCGAGGTCCATGAACTCATCGGGTGGGGCAGGCGAGTGAAGGCCTGCGCCGTACCAGGCCATGAGCGATTCGGTGGCTTGAATGGAGTGCACGAACTCGGTGTCCCAGGTGTTGTTCCAGTTGCGCGGGACGGCAAACGATGCGGTGGGTGGCAGGCCCAGGTCGGGCTGCGATAGCCCGGCGGCGTCGGCGCGGACGTCAAATTCGCGCACCGTGGACCAGCCCACGACCGACACGTTGAGCATGAGGTTGTGCGCGGTGGTGAGGTCAATGACGGCACCAAACCGGAGCGCCCAGGGCAGGGTGAACGACAGGGTGCCGCGCCCTTCGACGAGTGCGGGGTAGCGTAGTCCCTGACTGGCCAGATCCTGGGTAAAGAATTCGTCGTCCATATCGATCTGGATATCGCCGACAAAGGTCAGGGGCGCCGAGTGCGTGTAGCTGAGCCCGAGCATGACGCGGTCCACCGGGCGCGCGGTGATTCCAGCAGCAAAGGTGGGTCGGGCGGCCCAGGCATTTTTCAGGACGGTGGGTCGTGCCAGCACGTCGAGCTCGCGAACGCCGGTAGGCGCATCGGGCCGGAAATCATTGGGCTGATTGATCGGCGGTCGTGAGAGGGCGACGCCGACGTCCGAAATTTCGGCAAAATCCTGCACGCGTGCCAGCTCGGCCCGGCCCACATAAAAAGGCATGGAAACCCCGACCGATAATTCGGGGATAATGCGCCAGGCGACCGAGGGAGTCAGGGCGGTGGTCAGAATGGAGACATCCTGAACGACCCACTTTTGCGCGCCGTCGTCGGGTAAATTGAGCACGGCGCCCCATGGCGCATAAATACCGGCGCCGAAGGTGAGGGGAGCAAATCCCAGCGGCTGTGCCCAGAATAAATCCCCGAGCGGTGCGACCGGTGTCGCCGATACGGGTTCGGCCACGCCGGTGCGCGAGGGGTCGATGTTGGTTTCGTCGATGGGCAGGGCGAAGTCGAACGAGTCGGCATATTGATAGCGGGCGAGCCGCTCGCGGGTGTAGCGCGCGCCGCCAATGAGCAGCCCACCCGAGGCCAGAATGGTGGGGCGTTCCACGAAACCCAGTGTGGCCGGGTTGTAGTGCACGGACGCGGCGTCGGCGCGGGCGGCACCCGAGCGAGTGCTACCCGGCGCGGGAAGCTCGAGCCCGCTGGCCTGCGCCTGCTGTGGAACCAGAGAGGCCAGCGCCGAAACGAGTGTGCAGGTCAGGAGTGAAACGCGAAGAGATGAATTCATCGGATACGCTCCACCGTCAGGGCGATCGTGCTGCGTCCGGGGGTTCCAGTAATGTCCAGCCGATAGACGCCCCCGACATCGTCCTGCACATAGACGACATCGCCGGCCTGAATCTGCACCTTCTCGTGGAGTGTCTCGCCGGGAACGCCCTGCAGGGACGAGACCTTTTCGGTCAGGTCCGGGTCGGCAAAGAACCCCGGGCGCGCATAATCCCAGGGTCTTTCAGGGAGTCCTTCATCGGTGAGGGGGATGTCTTCTTCGGCGATGAAATACAGCCAGTTACCTTCGAGGCCATCGTCGCCCACGGCACGCGTATAATAAAAGTCAGGTGCGCCCTCGCTGGTATCAATAATGGCTTCGGCGACGGGCAGGAGTGCTTCGGGGTCGGACTCCAGATTCTCGCGGATGGTTCGTTCGATGGTGCGGGTGTCAATACCGACAGGTACATCACGGAGGGTGAAGGTGACGTCACCTTCGCCTTCGGCGAGGCCGCCGTCGTGCAGGCGCACCTGCGCAATTTCCAGCAATACGTCCCAGATGTAGCGGGGAGCCGGCGGTGAACCGACGCCGCCCTGCGTGGTGACCGTGGACCAGCCATCGACCACGGTGAGGCTAAAGACGGGCTCGGAGTTGCCTGGAATGGTATAACTGGTGGATGAATTCAGGCCCTGAAAAGCGGCGAGCGAGGATTCCAGAATCACGTGTTCCAGCGTCCAGGGGGCCAGCAGCCAGGCCTGAGAGTCGCCCTGCGGACGCGGTAGCGGTGAATTTCCGCCCGGGTGAAACAGGTCGTCCTCGATAATCTGGAAGGTAATTTCGGAAATGACCGGGGTGCCGGCAACAAGGCCGCGAATAACCAGCCACCGGGGGTCATCGAAGTTAAAGAGCGAGTCAATCTGGCTCTCAATGCTGTTGACGCTCCCCGTTTCGCCTTTTGAAAGGTCGATTCCCTTGAAGGGCAGGGCGTTGGCGTTGGCGCGCACGGTAATGGAAAAATCGGGTCCCAGAATCGATGCGCTTACGTCTCCGGTGACGAAACCGGGATGATAAACGCCATTATCGAAGGTCTCACCAAACGTGTCGGCAAAGGTGGCAAAATCAGAGGCGGCGTCGGCGAGGGTAATCGGCAGGGATTGCGGCGTGACCGGGTAGATTCCCTCGGGGTTTTCGGCGGTCCGGGGTCCCTGCCGCAGCTGTGCGGCAGGGTGGCTGCCCACGACGTCGCGCAGCAGGGTGTTGGCGATGGCGCTGGTGGGCAGAAACCTATCCTCGACGTTGATGTTGACCAGGTCTGCCAGTGCACGCGCCGGCGAAACGCCAATCACGGGCGCGAGCTCGATGAGCGACTCGAATGACGTGCCTTCGAGGTTGGCCGAGTCGGGGGTCATGTTCAGCAGGCCCTGCAGATTACGGGCTGACTGACCGAGCGTGGTGGGGTCGGCGTCGCGAATTTCGGTGATGGCGTTCTCGATAAACCGGGGTGAGCCGGGGCTGTTCGAGAGGTCCAGATCCAGCAGCCACAGCCGCCGCTGGGTATCTTCGGGCAAGGCCAGCAGGTCTTCGCGGGTGAGCGTGCGCTCGTAGTTGGACACATCGAAGCGCAGAAAGCGAAGCTCAAATTCGCGTGCGTCTCCGACCTCGAGCGGTGCCTCTGCCGGGGCCTGATACGACAGCGCGTCGATGCAGCCGGTGAGCGTGGCAGCCAGGAGCAGGGAGGTGCACGCGTGGCCAATGGCCCGACGTGCGTTTGCGCGGTGCAGGGTGCTCATGGTGTACCTCCGACGGCCGATACAATAACCGATACGCCCTCGGCATCGGCTGCGACGACCCGCAGGTGCCAGGGATTATTTTCGTCGTCGGCAAAATAGACCGAGAGCCCTT
>JAGWVZ010000499.1 GCA_018970625.1 Myxococcales bacterium
GTCAGGCTCCCGAACATCCCATTTGAACGCCTGTGAACGTCTATGCCTGAAGTATGCCTGCTGGGTTCGCCCGTCTCCCATAGCCTGTCACCTGTATTCCAGAACGCCGCCTTTGCCTCGTTGAACATGGTCGACTGGGTGTATCGGGTGCGCGACGTTGAGCCCAGCGGTATGCGCCATGCGGCGGCGCTGGTGCGCAATCAGCAGCTCGCGGGAGCCAACATCACACTTCCGCACAAAGGGCTGGCGGCTGAGCTGGCCGAGCGACGCACGCCGCTGGTGGAGCTCTGCGGTGCGGCCAATACCTGGTGGCGCGACGACCGTGGTCGTCTGAACGCCGACAACACAGACGTCGCTGGCCTGACCGCGACGCTGGACGAGCTGGGCCTTCTGCGTCGGCAGGGAACCGCCATCGTATTGGGTGCCGGCGGCTCGGCGCGGGCGGCGGTGGTGGCGCTGGCGTCGCGTTGCGAGCGCATCGTGGTGGTCAATCGAACGCTGGCGACCGCGCGAGACCTGTGTACAGCGCTGTTGCAGCATCCGGATTTGCCTGCCGTCTCGCTGGCGGCGCTCGCCTGGCCTCACGGACCCCGCGACGCGCTGGATGTCGCGCAGGCGTTCGAGGAGGCGCAGCTGCTCATTCACGCCACGTCGGCCTCGACGCGCGACGGTGCGGCTGCGGCCGAGAAAGCGCTGCGCACGCTGCCATGGGAATCCCTGTCGGTCATGACGCAAGCCATCGATCTCGCCTACGCGCGGTCTGCGACCCCCTTTGTGTCGATGGCGGCTCATCATCGGCTGTCGGTCACCGATGGTGCATGTATGCTGGCCGCGCAGGGCGCAGCCTCGTTCACGCGCTGGACCGGTCGGGACGCCCCTGTGGCGGTCATGAAAAGTGCGCTGGCGCAGGCGCTGGGGCGAAACGACCTGCTGAACGTACCGGGGCACAAACTTTGACCCCTTCGGGGTGTTGCGCTACCTGTCACCGGCGACACCTTTCCTGTTTTCTCTCTCTCGACGACGATTCACGATGCAGCGACCTTCGTCGGCCCTTTTTCGGTTCAATCGTGAGCGCCAGGAAATCATCGAGCAGGTGGTCGAGCGCGTGACCCGCGAGGCTATCCGTCAGGCGTGGCAGTCGCCTGAAGACGCGCTCGAGTACAGGCTTCACGAGGCCGCATTCGCCGAGCTGTCGCGTATGGACCGGGGAGATACCTCGCGGTTCGGCCCCGACTTTCAGTTCTGGCGCGACGTCGCTCACCGTGTGGGCAGGGCGGGCGAAGAAGAAAACGCCGAGCTTCTGAACCGCATTGTGGTCCGGTACGCGCGCGATATTGCCGGCCATTTTCGTGCGAACGTGTTTCGTCTGGCCACCAGCGTGCTGCCGTCTGGCATCTCGCTTGTCTTTGGAAAGCAGCAGATGTCTGACCTGCTGACCTTGCAACCGAACCTGACAGCGCTGCAGCAGAAGGTGCAGATTGAGGGCGAGACGGGCAAGCTCAGGCAGTTATCCGAGATAGGCACCCTGATCATGGTGCCGACCCATTCCAGCCACATGGACAGCATGTTGATGGGGTGGGCGCTGAATGAGGTGAAGTTGCCGCCGGTGACCTACGGCGCCGAGACCAACCTGTTCAGTAACCCCATGACCTCTTTTTTCATGCAGAATCTGGGCGCCTACAAGGTGGACCGCACCCAGAAACACGCGCTCTACAAGACGGTGCTGAAAGAATATTCGCGGGTTTTGCTGGAGCGTGGATTTCACAGTTTATTCTTTCCGGGCGGTCATCGAAGCCGCAACAATCAGGTTGAAAGCCACCTGAAGCTTGGACTGCTGGGTACCGCGCTCGATGCCTACACATCGAACGTGATGGCTCGGCGAGCCAACCCCAACGTCTTTATTGTTCCTGTGACCATGAATTATAATCTGGTGCTCGAAGCCGAGACACTGATTCATGAGCATCTGGAATATGGAGACCGTGGCCGCGCAATTATTGAAGACGATGAATTCACGGATTTTCGTCGTATTGTGAATTATATTGGAACGGTTCTGGAAATGGATTCGCCCCTGTCGATTCGTTTCGGAACGCCCATGGACGTCTTCGGTAATCAGGTGGATATCGATGGTGAATCGATAGATTTGCAGGGACGTCGGGTGGATCCCGAACGTTATCTGTGGATCGATGGTGTCCCCGGGGCCGATCGTGACCGCGATCGGCAATACACCCGCCTGCTGGGGGACCGAATCACCGAATCTTTCCGTTCAAATACCGTGATTCAGCCGCTGCATCTGGTCTCGTTTGCAGTGTTTGAGCACTTGCGGCGGCAGCACCCGGGCTGGGATTTGCAGAAAGTGTTGCGCTTTAGTCGCGGCGAAAAAATCGGACTCACGATTGCGGAAGGCGAGACAGAGCGTCTGGTGCGTCTGGTTCGCCGCGACGCTGAAGAGGGAATTCTGCGGCTCTCGCGTTCTGCGCGTACCATGTCCGCACGACAGATGGTCGATGAAGCGATTCGTTACTGGCGCGCCTATCACACCCGCCCCGTGGCGACGGTAGAGCTGTCGGAGATTCGGCTGGGGGCTGTGGACCTGCTTCATTTCTACGCCAATCGACTGGCCGGCTATGACCTCGAGCGTCGACTGCGCACGCCGGGAGGATACCGATGAGCGACAAGCCAACATCTTTTCGTCCTGCGATTGGACTTGTCGGTGCGGGGCGGTTCGGTCTTGCACTCTCGCAGGTCGTGGCGCGCAATGGACATCGTACGGTGTTGTACACGAGCCTTCCCGGTCGTGCCGCCGCCCTGAGTAGTACGCGCCGGCTGCCCGATGTGCTGCCTGAGCTTGAGGAGCTGGATGCGCGCGTCGAGATCACCAACGACCCGCATTTTCTGGCGGAGCATTGCGGTCTGATTCTGGTTACGGTCAGCTCCGAATATTTTCTTCCCATCCTGAAGACGCTCGGTTCGGTGCTCGATGGCGCGCATGCAGTGGTTCACGCCGTTCATCAGGTGCACGGAAAAAATCTCACCCGGGTGACCGAGTTGATTGGTGAGCACTCGTGCGTTCGGCAGGTGGGCGTCATTGCGGGACCGACGCACGTGCGCGAGCTTTTGCTCGGCCTGCCCAACGCCGCCGTGGTGGGTTCTGCTTTTCCGGGAGTGATTCGCGCCACCCGCCGTGCGCTCGATGGCGACACCATGCGTGTGTACGGCAACGAAGACGTCACCGGTGTGGAGCTCGCAGCGGCCATGGGGCAGGTCGTCGCGCTGGCCACGGGCATCGCTGATGGACTTGAGTTGGGCGCCGCCACTCACGCGACGCTGATGACGCGTGGTTTTCGTGAG
>JAGWVZ010000500.1 GCA_018970625.1 Myxococcales bacterium
ACGACGCGGTCGGGAGCGGCCATGGTGGTCCACGAGTTCATAAGCATGATGAAGGCCGACAGGACGATGATGATACCCGAGGAACCACCGGTGATCAGAAGAACGAGTGCGGTGTCCTTGTCGAGGGGGCCAATTTTATCGCTGCTCATCGAACCTGCTCCATCATCGGGACTGGCGTAAGGACCGGCGTGAGGCGCAATGCCGTCACAGAGGCGCGGGTGGAGTAGCGCATGGGGGCGGATGGTGCAAGATCAAGATGTGGGGGTACACCGCAGAGGTACGCCCGCCATGGAAGTTATTCAGGCACGAAGTGGGGGCAGACAGCGGGGTTCGATTTGCTCATCGTTGACGATACCACCCTCTCCGACCAGACTTGGCACCCGTAACCACGTTGTCCGGTTCCCCGTTCAGGACCACCGCTATGCACAATGACATGATTCATGCGTCGCCGCAGCCATGCCCGTTCTGTGCCTACGACGAGCAGCGGGTGGTCTGGGCCGATGCGCTTGTGGTTGCGCTGACCGACGCCTACCCGGTGAACCCGGGTCATACGCTGGTGGTGCCGCGGCGGCATGTGGCCACCTGTTTCGATGCTACCCCTGGCGAGCAGGCGTCGATCTGGGCCGGAGTCAGAGCCGTGAAGGACGTGCTGGAACAGTCGTTACGACCCGACGGATACAACGTGGGCTTCAACGCCGGTGTGGCCGCCGGCCAGACCGTAGCGCACGCGCATGTACACGTCATTCCTCGCTTTTCGGGTGACGTCGATGACCCGCGCGGAGGGGTGCGGTGGGTGGTGCCCACGAAGGCAGCCTGGTGGAGCACGCCATGACAGAGCCGCTGAACCCCGTGGCGCTGGCCGAGCGCGTTCTGGCGCTGTTTGCGGAAGCGAAGTTCGGCGCGACGTACAAGCATGCGGTGATGCTGGGTCTCATGGACCTCGTTTTTGAGAAGACCAGCCGTACGGGCGTCGCACCCTCGTCGGTCCTGGTTGCGTGCATTCGATGGCCGACACGATGGTCGGCACTTGCGTTGCGTCGGTGGCCGACACGGTGATCAGCCACTACCTTGTGCGTCTCGACAGCGGCCTGGCATCCCCCCTCTGGCCACACACCAAAACCGGCATTAACCTGCCACGCATGACGCACCGCCGCCCTGCCCAGCTGCTCTCTCTGTTCGCGCTCCTTGCCTGGAGCGTGATGACGCTCTGGGCGTGCGCGTCGGACGACGCGGTCCAGCCCTCGACACCGGCAGACGCGGGCGCGGACGCAGATGTTTGCACGGCCAGCTTTGGACCCGGTGGGACCCTCACCACGCCGGTGGGGTCCAGCGCGCCCAACCCGCGCATGGGCGAGCAGATCGTCTATGAGCTGCAGGTGCGCTCGGCCAACGCGTGCGATCCCCTGGTGGGGTCGGCCGAGCAACAGGAGGCTTGCAGGGCGCGGGTGGCTCCGGAGGTGAATTATAGGGCCGAGGGGACCACGTGTTCGGCGTTGGGCCAGCTGGAGCGCATTCGGCTGGGCACGCTGGATGACCTGCTGGAGCCGACCACAGACTATCGCGAGGGGATTACGCTCGCGTATGTGAACGAGCGGGTGGGGGCCACGGCGCTCTGGTTGATGCCGCTCTTTCCGAATAATGATATTCAGCGAATTCCGGACCCGTGCGACAATATTGGGTCGCCCTATGCGGTGCGGGATTACTGGCATGCGGCGGGCACGCTGTCGCGAGCGTGCATTCTGGAGGGGCGCGACGAATATTCTGAAAACCCGTGTTGGGCGAATGAGGAATTACGAGCGGTCATCGACGAAGCGCATGCGCGCGATATGATCGTCATGCTTGATATTGCATTTAATCATTTCGGGCACCGTTATCAGTTCTATGATCAGGCGAATTATGCGCCGCATACGGGCTGGCTGGCGCAGGACCCCACCGGGGAAATGCTGTGGGATTTTGAGGCGACGTTTGATCCCGGTCTGCTTGAACCTGTCATTCTGGACAATGAAGAGACGCTGCGCGAGCAGGCAGCGAATCATCCAGACTTGCAGCAGGCTCTGACGACCGTGGAAGACGCATGCCCCAATTTGCAGGGGCCGCGTCTGGTGCAACACGTCGCCGCGTGGCGGGCGGCGTTGCCGAGCGAGCGCGACGACTGGAATTGCGACGCGACCATGCTCGAAGACATGGTGCCGGGCTTTTATCTGGGCTCGGATACCCGGCGACCTTCGCAGGGGAATGGCGACTGGTTTACGCGCGACTGGTACGACGTGAAATTTATTTTTCATCGTGCCGACCAGCCACAATGGCGCAATGAATTCCTGCGACAGCGCGAATACATGTTCCGCGTCATGAATTACTGGGTTTCGCAGGGCGTTGATGGATTCCGGCTCGACCACGCGACCGATGATTTTGGCGGTATGTCGGGCGAGGAATGGCGTTATTTGATCGAAAAGGTCAGCTGGTATGCAGCGCAACGCGGACAGCAGAGACCGGTATTTCTGGCCGAGGAATTTCATCGGCA
Source organism: Myxococcales bacterium (assembly GCA_018970625.1). Next base: position 2,522 of record JAGWVZ010000500.1, read on the forward strand.
GCAGGAAATGTCGCCGGTTGTGGACGCGATGACAGAAGGGTTTCTTTTTGACATGAATGGTCGAAATGGAGCCATCAAGAATGCCGGCTACGTGGAGCGTGTGCTGGAAAATGCGAACCGGTTTTCTTTCAATACGTACATCAAGGCAGGACTCGAAAATCACGACGAGCTGCGCCTCGTGGACGGTACGGGTTTCAGCCCCTGGACCGGCATGGGATTCTGGGCCCTCGGCGCGGCCAGCTGGACCATGCCCATGCTGCTCATGGGACAGGAGTTTGGTGAATCTCAACGCCTTTCGTTCAAGCGCTCGGCCTACCTGGCGGGCCGATTTGTGGGTACATCGTCGTATCGCGAAGACGGCGACCAGTTAATCGCCGCCTATCGGCAATTTATCGACGCTCGGCTGGACCCCGAAAACGCATCGCTGCTGCAAACCGGACGCCGGTTTCTTCGCACACAAACCGGCGGGCAGGCTGATAATCTGGTCGCGTTTGTGCGCTGGGGAAACAATGCAACACCGATGCTGGTGGTTCATAACCTGTGGGAGAGCGAGTCATCGGCGCGATTTGTGTTTCCGCCCGATCTCGCCGCCGGCATCGGCATGACCGCCTGCGACGAGTGGCGCGCGGTGGACACGTTTACCGGGGCTGTGCTGGTGCCTTGCATGGCCGGCACCGAGTGGACCCGCAGCGTTCCAATTCGAATGCCCTGGAACCGAAGAGCGGCCTGGGCGCGTATGGAAATGTGCACCGTAACCGATCAGCCTGCCCCGTGGGCCGAGTCCAGTGATTTTTCCAGACAGATGGACTACTTGCAGACCGCC
>JAGWVZ010000501.1 GCA_018970625.1 Myxococcales bacterium
TCGTGAATCGCCATGGCCACGCACGCATACGCCACATCGGGCAGCCAGCGCGATGGCGACAGCTGCGTGTCCAGCCGCCGAATCTGCGTTCGACCCGAATGCGATGACCACGGGTCAACGGCGCCCGGGACCCAGTCATACCAGGGGATCGTCGAGCTCGGAACGATGGGAGAAAATAACTCAAAGAACACGTCGGGGGCATAGTGAACCACCGATCGCGCGACGTCATCAAGACGCAGGGGTTGATACTGCATGGCGTTCAGGGGGTGACAGAAAACAGGTTGCCTGTCCCCTGATGTCGTCGCGTCGCGTCACATGTTGCGTAAAATCGGCGTGTGAGGTGTCGATTTGTGCTGATGATAGTTGCCCAGAGAGCCCGTTATTGCATCAACGCGAGGCCCGTTTCGTCGTCAACATGAAGGCTGGCGTACCACCCCCGCTCCGCTCCCGCCGAAGCCCGGCTGCGCACGGGCTACCCGGCGGGGCTTCGCTCGACATACAACTCACCATGTGGCCTCCGACAAGGGTACAAGGGGACAAGCGTCAAGGGACAAGCCCGCCGCCTACGGCAGCGACCTGGCAAGGCGGAATCCGCTGTTGTTGCCGCGGGCAGCGGGAGTGCGGAGGTCGCGGATGGCCGCGCGCGCGCTCTGCGCGCCGAAGATGATCCAACTGCCGCCGCGAAGAACACGGTCCGAGCCGGAAGTTGGGCCTGTCGGGTCCGTCACCGTCCCCGGATACGTCCCGTACCAGTCCCACGTCCACTCCCACACATTCCCCAGCATGTCGTATAACCCCCACGCGTTCGGCGTCTTCTGGGCCACGGCCTGCGTGCGATTACCCGAGTTCCCGCAGAACCACGCGATCGGCGGCAGTGTGCGATCATCGCACACGATGCTCGTCAGGTTGCCCGCATACGTTGCCGTCGTCGTGCCCGCACGTGCAGCGTACTCCCACTCCGACTCCGTCGGCAGCCGATAACCCGTGCAACTCAGGCCCGCGAACGTCGCACCCGTGCAGCCGCTATGCTGACCGTCCTGCCAACCGTCGACCGCGTCGCTACAACCGGTCAGCGAGTAGCAGGCGCTCAGCCCCTCGCGCACCGACAGCGCGTTCGCGAACGCCACTGCGCTGTACCAGTCCACCCGCTCCACCGGACCACTGTCGTTCGCGTTGCTCGTGCTGCACTCGGTTACGGTCGTCGACTGGAAGCACGACGGGTTCACGCCACCGCTCAACGACGTCCACTGAGCCTGCGTCACCTCCGTCGTCTGCATCAGGAAACGGCGCGTCAACGTCACCGTGTGCTGCGTCTCATCCCCTACACGTCCGAGCTCACCGCTCGGCGAACCCATCGTGAACGTCCCTGCGTTGATCAACGCGAACGAGAAACCCAGGGCCACCCCAATCGAGCACGTCGGTCCCGCAAAGCCGTCGTTGCACTCGCAGCGGTCCGGCGCAACGCATCGACTATTCGTCCCGCATCCGCCCGTACACACCGGTTCCTCGCAACGCGCACCACTCCACCCGGTCGCACATACGCAGCGGCCCTCCGTGCATCCCGTTGCGTTCGCACCACAAGAGACACCACACGCTCCACAGTTCGACACATCCACCGCAACGTCGCGGCACACACCGCCGCAGTCCCGACCGTCCGCCCCAGGGCACGCGCAACTGCCCGACTCGCACGTGCCGCCGCTCGCGCAACGCGTCCCACACGAACCGCAGTGCGCGTCGTCACTCGTCAGGTCGCGGCACACACCGCCACAGTCCGTCCGCGTCGGCACCGCCGCGCAAAACACCTCGTACCCCAGCTCTGTTGTGCTTGTCTCGCCGTTGCATTCGCCCAGCAGCGTGCAGTGGTCCACACACGCGAAGGCGGCGCCGGGTTCGTCCACACACGCACCCTCCCGGTCGTCGCACGCCCCGCAACCCAACCCGCCGCACGCGTTGCCCTCGCACACCGTCTCGAACGCAGAGGCACGACAGCTGCCGTCAAAGCCCGTCGCGTCAAAGTCGTACACTGCCTGCTCACGCGTCTCGGTGCCCGACACGCTCACCGCTACCGTGTGGCTGCCCGCGCGAGACGGCGAGCAGTACCCCACCAGGTACGTACGCGACGCCTGCCCCGCGATTCGGTTCGCCACCGCGCTGAACTCACGCGCAAGCTGACCCGGCTCGGTCGCCGCTACCGTGTAGCGCGCCCCCAACTCGGCGATCGACTCCGGACGCCAGTCCGCGCCACGAAGACCCACCACCATCAACGTGTCCGAGCTCGACGACACCGCGCCCTGCACCGTCGCCAGGTCCACACGGCGCGCTGTATCGCGGCCGTCCGTAAACACCACCACATAACCCGTCGAGAACGCGCCGCCCAGGTTGCGCTCCCGGTACGCTGCCTGAGACTCCTCACTCTGCTGCAGCGCCTGCACCACAGCACCGTTCAGGTTCGTCGACCCCACGTCCGAAGGCTGCCACGTCTGCAGCCCCTCCAGCGCGCTACGCACAACGTCAAGGTCCAGCGTATGACGCTGCCGCTCGCTCGCCTGAGGCTCACCACCAAAAGCCAGCACCTGCACCTGCACCGGGAGGCTCGCAGACTCCAGCGTGTCCACAAACGCCTGCGCACCCGCCAGCAGCTCGTCCAGCACCGGCTCCGTCGACGACGACAGGTCCAGCACCAGCGACACAAACACGCCCACACCCTCCTGACGAAGCACCGTCGCCTGCGCCTCGCTGCTCAGCTCCTCGCCGTCTTCCAGCAACGCAAAGTCCGACGCCTCCAGCCCCGTCACAGGACGACCCTCGCAGTCCTCTACCGCGAAAAACAGCGCAATACCCCCTCGTATCCCCGCGTCGCTCGCGTTACGACCTTCGATCAGGCGAGTCACCAGACAGCTCAGGTCGGGCGGATCGGTGTATTCAATACCATCGCCCACAAAACCTTCGCTGAAGTGCGTCACCTCGCCCTGCACCCGACCGCCCGACTCCACGCCACCCACACGCTCAAACGAAGAGCGGCCCGGGTACGTCCAGAACAACGTCGCACGGCTCGCATCGCCCTCGTAGGGCAGGCTCACACGAACCGGCGCCGCAAACTCAATGCCCGATGGCTCGAATCGGTACACCGGCGAGTAACGCGTGTAGCCCGGCGTGCTCGCACCCGCCACCTCCACAATCCGTAGCGTTACCGGTGCAGCTACCGCGCCCGAGGGCACCGTGATCGACGCCTCGCCAAGCGTCACCGAGCCTCCCTCCGTTCCAATCAGCGCCTCGGCCACCCCTATCCCATCGGGGCCTGCGTCCACATCTGTGCCGCCGTCGTCCGGGATGCCTCCAACG
>JAGWVZ010000009.1 GCA_018970625.1 Myxococcales bacterium
GCGAATGGGACGCGAATCGATGTGCAGAAGCAGCTCCTGAAGCCGCAGCTGATTTTCGGGCACTCGACGTTTACCATCCAGCAGCGTCTCGTACTGCTCGGCACGAATCACCATCTTCTGGCGCTCGACCGCCATCGAGCCGGCCCCGTACGCCTCCATGACGTGACCTGCCAACTCCAGCGACGTCTCCAGCTCTTCTGGTACTACATCGTCGGCACCCAGCTCATGTAGCGCCGTCACTTCCGTCACGTAGCGCGTTCGCGCGATAATTCGCAGGTCAGGGTTCAGCTCCCGGGCGTGCGTGACAATCGCGCGCACATCGGCCGGGTCTGGCACGGTGATCACGATCGCTTTGGCCGAGCGCACTCCCAGATACTCGAGCATGACCGCCTGACAGGCATCGCCATACATCACCGATTCGCCCTGCGCTTTCAGGTCAATGACCGCCTGCGCGTTTGTCTCGGCGATTCGGTAACGAACCCCGAGCGTGGTGAGCACGCGTGACACCGTTCGCCCTTTCAGGCCGTACCCTACGATAATGACGTGGTCGTTCCAGACGTGGGCCGGATCGTCGACAGCATCGCCAATGCCCGAAGATCCAGGCGTAAACGAACGCTGCAGACGGGGAGCAATGCGGTGCGCCAGCGGAATCAGGGCAGGCGTCACCAGCATCGAGATCACGGTCACGTTCACGAACGTGCGCCAGATGTCGTCGGCCAGCACTCCCGTGGCGTTTATTTTGCCACCCAGTACGTAGGCAAACTCGCCCACCTGTGACAGCGAAGCCGCGCCCAGCCAGGCCTCGTGACGCTGCAATCCAAGCAGCCGGGCGACCACAAATGCCGCCACCAGCTTCAGTCCAATCACCAGCGAGGTCATGACCACCACCAGCACGGGCTGCTCTACCAGCACCGTGGGATCGAACAGCATGCCCACCGACACAAAGAAAATGCCATTGAAGACATCGCGTAGCGGCAGAATATCCGAGTGCATCTGATGCGAAAACGGCGAGTCGGCGATGACCATGCCGGCCACAAACGCGCCGAGCGCCAGCGACAGACCGATCTCACCCGCGATCCACGCCGTTCCCAGCACGGTGAGCATGGTAATGACGCGAAACAGCTCGGAGCTACGCAGCGCCACCGCCGCCTTCAGCAACCGTGGAAACACGAGAAATGCCCCGCCGACCAGCAATCCGGCCAGCGCAAAAGCCTTGCCCAGATTCCACGCGACCTGCGCGTTCGTCTGGTCGTTGTCACCCAGCATCACAGGCACCAGCAGCATGAGCGCCACTACCGCCACGTCCTGAAACAGAAGGGTACCCAGCACAAAACGGCCGTGCACCTGACCCAGTTCACCCCGATCACCCAACAACTTGAGCACAATGGCCGTAGAGCTGAGCGCGAGCGCCGAACCCAGCAGCAATGCCTCGGGCCAGTGGAGTTCGAACAGCCGAAGCAGCAAGGCAAACACCAGGGTCGTCACGACCATCTGCCCGGCCCCACCGCCAAACACCAGCTTGCGCATGCGAATCATGTCACGCGCCGAAAACTCCAGGCCGATCGTGAACATCAGCAACACGACACCCAGCTCGGCCATGACCTCGACGTTGTGCCGGTCGGCAACCAGTCCCGTGACACCCGGACCCAATAGCACGCCCGCCACCAGAAACCCGGCGATGGAAGGCAGCCGAAACCGGTGAAACACGCCCACCACCACGGCTGCCATGGCCAGTACCTTTACGAGCTCGGCGAGGACAGAAAAGTCATGCATGGCGTTCACAGTAAGAATTCAGCACGGTGATCACGGTAAGCGGTCGAAGGCACGACGACAACCCCACTACAACAAACGCGGAGGCTGGAACGCGCAGTCACGCCGAGTCACGCAACGCCCTGCAAAAAACATTAGTGCGCGACCACTCGGTCAAGGCGCATCTCCAGAGAGCCGATCGGAGCCGTGATCGAGATCGCAAGCGGCAAACGGTGCTCGTCGTTGCTGAACCAGCCCAGGCCGACGTCGGTGGGCCCATCGGTCACCATGTATACCGGTGGAAGGTCCGAGGTGTCGTCGGCCCACGGCAGCGGACGCGTGGCCGTCATGACCTCGCGCCAGATGCGGAACTCGGCGGCATCGTAGGCACCCACGTCGGTGTACAGGCGGCGCTGCGCGACCACTTCGAGCGTCAGACGGCTAAGTTTCCAGCCGTCGTACACGTGGTACACATACCGGGAGCCCGTCGAGAAATCGCGCGTGCGCAAATCGATGAGCCACGACAGCGCGTCGTGCAGGTCGGAGGGACCCAGACGCACAAACTCACTCTGCCGGTCGTCGCGCGTTCGCACCACCGTCACCGAAAAGTCGTCCTGATTGTAGGTGACTTCGTAGCGGCGAAGGGCGTCGCTCTCATCGATGGTCTTACTGCTGAAGAACGGCAGCCCTGTGTCGGGATTCACGTACGTGATCGCCGTATTCTCGAAGGGATACACGGCAGCGAAGAAGCCGACGCTCACGGCCATGCCCTGCAGGGGAACGACGGCACCAAGGCCGTCGATCTCAACCGGGCCGCCAATGGTGAACGCCGCCCTGCCAGCTTCGGCCCCCAGAATACGAATACTGTAGTAAAATTCGTCACCTGCGGAATCAAAGCGGGAGCTCCACGTCGCGGTCGGCAGCACATTGCCTTCGTCTCCCAACGCCGATGTGTCCACCGCACGCGCCGTAGAATTGGCCTCATTTTCGGACTGATCCCACCACGGCGTATCCTCGTCCTGTGCCGTCGCCAAAGCCGGGCCACTCGTGACGATCACCAGCGCGAGCAGTGAGGACCGGACGCTTGAGCACCTATTCATACAGACTCCGGTGACAGGCAACCCGCAAGGGACGTTCCGACAGGTGACACATTCAGCGCAGCAACTGGTCAACCAGCGTGCGCAGCGCATCCTGGTCGGCGAAATGAATCTCGACCTTGCCCGAGCCTCCACGCTTCACCTGCAGGATCACGCGGGTGCCAAACTGTTCGGCGAGGCGGGCCTGCACCTTCCGCAGCTGCGGTCGCAACGGCACGATATCGGACTTCTTTTTCTGGGAGCGCTCGTCAGCGACCTCGGGGGCCTCAGACCACTCGTCAGCGTCGGCCAAGTCGGCTTCCGGCGGCGGATCCTGCGCCGGGGATGGGGTGGTGGCAGAAACGCCCATCGCCGGCTCCGAGGCGGCCTCAGCGGCCAGCTCGCGCGCCATCTCCTCGGCTTCACGCACTGAAATGCGCTCGTGGGTAATGCGCTCGGCGAGCAGCATGCGAGCGTCTTCGGGGGCCATGAGCAGGGCGCGGGCATGACCCGAGGTGATCGTCCCTTCGCGCACCAGCTCCCGAATCGACGGCGGCAGCCGCAGCACGCGCAGCGCGTTGGTGATGGTGGTTCGGCTGCGTCCCACGCGGTCGGCGAGGGCGTCGTGCGTCATGCCGGTCTCGTTGAGAAGGCGTTCATAGGCCTGCGCTTCTTCGAGCGGGTTGAGGTCGGCGCGCTGAATGTTCTCGACCAGCGCGAGCACAAACATGTCGGCGTCAGTCGTCTCGCGCACCACAACGGGCACCGTCTCCATGCGCAGCAGCTGCGCGGCACGCCAGCGACGTTCGCCGGCGATGAGCTGCAGTTTGTCGCCTTCGCCCTGCCGCACCACGAGCGGCTGAATAATGCCCGACTCGCGGATCGAGTTGGCGAGCTCCTGCAGGCGCTGGTCGTCAAAGTCGACACGCGGCTGGTTGACCATGGGCACAATGCGGTCCACCGGGCACTGAAAGTACGTCGGGCGTTCGACGACAGGCTCAACCGCAGGGGGAGTGGCCAAGGCAGGCTTCATGAGGGACTCCAGTCCCCGGCCAAGGCCTTTTTTCTTGATGGGAGTCGACATTCCGGTTCACCAGACGTGTGCGTAGGGAGCGTCAGCGCTCAGGAATTGCGGGTAATGAACTCGCGGGCGAGCTCCAGGTAGCTGCGCGCACCGCGCGATTCGATGTCATACATGATGATGGGTTCACCGTACGACGGCGATTCGCTGAGACGAATATTGCGAGGAATCACGGTCTGATAGGTGTGCTCGGCGAAGTGGGTGCGCACTTCCTGTTCGACCTGTTTGCACAGGTTCATGCGCGCATCGTGCATCGTGAGCACCATGCCTTCGATCGCCAGGCGCGGGTTGGCGCTGCTGCGAATGATGGCGATGGTCTCGAGCAGGCGCGCGACACCTTCGAGCGCATAATACTCGGCCTGAATCGGCACCAGCGCGCTGTCGGCGGCCACGAGCGCGTTCAGGGTCAGCAATCCAAGCGACGGCGGGCAGTCGATGATCACAAAGTCCCAGTCGCTGACCCACGGCTGCAGGCTACGTGCGAACACCTGCTCGCGGTCCTCTTCATCGACGAGCTCCACTTCGGCGGCGGCGAGGTCAGTACGAGCGGGCAGCACAAACAGGTTTTCCACGCGGGTGGGCAGAATGGCCCGCTCGGCGGTCGTATTGCCGGCGATCAGGTCATAGACGCTGCCGCCGGGCAGGTTGTCGCGGTCAATGCCGACGCCCGAGGTCGCGTTGCCCTGCGGGTCGAAGTCAATGAGCAGGGTTCGGTACTGCATGGTGGCCAGGCAGGCGGCCAGGTTCACAGCGGTCGTGGTTTTGCCGACACCACCTTTCTGGTTGGTTACTGCAATGATCTTGGACATGAACGCGCCATGGTAATCGAAGGGAACCCGAAGGCGGGTCCCTACCATAGCCGTCGACGTCGATCCACCACGGGAATTCGGGGTTACTGCACCTCGAAGCGCAGCACGTCGCCCCGGGTCGTGTTGCCACCGACACCCCAACGGTAGATGAGCTCGTACTCGCCGGGCGAGAGCGGCGCTGGTTCGGCCTCGGAGCACTGCACGCTACAGCCGTCCACCAGACTGCCGAGCACATAGCCGCTCAGAAGCAGGTTCTGCTCGGCGGAGTCACCGCCTACCCGGGTGCAAATCGCCGAGCAAACGGGTGCGGAGCCTTGTGGCAGACGCTGCAACCGCAACGACGCCATGCCGTCGCCTTCCCATTCGACCGCCAGCGTCAGCGGGTCCAGGAAGACGTCGATTCGCGGGGGTGGCTCTGGTTCCACCTCGGCGAGCGGGTCGTTACAGGCGGTCAGCAGGAGCGCCGCCAGACAGAACATGGCTGCACGGACAAAGCCGAGCGCATGCAGGGCGAGCGAATCGCGGTTGGTGAAGCGCATCAGAGACCTGGGCAGGGCGTTGGAAGAATCGAGAGGATAGGTCTGTGATGGAGATTTGGCCAGACTGAGCCTGTTGATGTGGTTCCTGCCTGCAAGACACCCTCAGTGAAACCAGACATGATGCCAGACCTTGTGCCCTGCAGCGTCTGTTCGCCGGGCTCCGCCGCGAACACGATCGGGCTCAACCGTGCGGAACTGGACCCTCACCTGGGCCCTCGCCGACCGGCCAGTCGCTTACGACCTGATCGATCAACCGCTCGAAATCCCGGGTGAAACCATCCCTCCTCACCGAGCCATCGCCGCGCGAACTTGCGAAAACCCCCATGACGTCTGACAACTCTCCGAGTCGAAGCCGACGGCGAAGACCTCTACTCGGGTTTCCCCATGTCCACTCCACCCACAGGCTCATTTACGACGCCAGGTTTCTCGTGGTCGCGCGAAATTCTCGCCTCCATTGTCGTGCTGCTCGTCGCCCTGCCTCTCTGTATGGGCATCGCGATCGCCTCTGGCGTTCCGCCCGCCCTCGGACTCATTTCGGGCGTGATCGGCGGAATCGTCGTCAGCACGTTTGGTGGATGCCGCCTGCAGGTCAGCGGACCCGCGGCCGGACTCGTCGTCCTCGTCCATGAGCTCGTTGGCACGTGGGGCATCGCTGCGCTCGGTGTCGCCGGCATCAGCGTCGGCGCCATCCAGTTCGTCAGCGCCCGGCTCGGCCTGGGCCGCTACTTCCGAGCCACCTCGCCCGCGGTCATCGAAGGCATGCTCGCCGGCATCGGTGTGCTCATCTTCGCGGGTCAGTTTCACGTCATGATCGACGACCGTCCCCGCTCAGGAGGGCTCGCCAATATCCTGTCACTGCCCGAAGCCATCGGAAAAGCCCTAACCCCGGTCGATGGAACCGTACACCACCTCGCCGCGCTCGTGGGCATTACCACCATCGTGTCCCTGGTGCTCTGGGAGAAGTTCAAACCAAAGGCCCTCGCATTCTTTCCGGGCGCGCTTGTCGGCGTGCTGGCCGGCACCGCACTTGCGCAGTTCCTGCAACTCCCGCTGGCACAGGTAAACGCGCCGCGGAGCCTGCTCGCAGAGCTCAACGTCCCCACCTGGGACTCCTTCCGGTTGTTGCTCGATGGCCAGTTCCTGACCGCCGTCGTCATTCTCGCCGTCATCGCGAGCGCCGAGTCGTTGCTCAGCGCCAACGCTGTTGACAAAATGCGGCCCGAAACACGCACCAGGTACGACCGCGAGCTGCAGGCACAGGGCATTGGGAACCTTGTTACCGGCCTCTTCGGTGCCCTACCGCTCACGGGCGTCATTGTCCGAAGCGCCGCCAATGTGAACGCTGGCGCGCAGTCCAGGCTGTCGGGAATTATGCACGGCGTCTGGCTTGCTCTCGTCCTGCTCCTCATCCCTTCCACGCTCTCCTACATTCCTACGTCAGCGCTGGGTGCCATTCTGGTATTTACCGGATATCGCCTCGCCAACCCCTTACACATGAAGCACTTTTGGAATGTGTCACGCTGGGAGCTGTTCATCTTTCTGACCACCATGACCCTCGTGGTCGTCGAAGACATTCTCATTGGCGTGCTCGTGGGACTCTTCCTCACCGCCGGCCGCCTGTTCCTGCGCCTGTCTGCGCTTCACATCGACGTAACCCCGAAGCCAGAGCACCTGCATGTGCTGCTGCGCGGTTCAGCCACGTTCGTCAGCCTTCCCACGCTCGCCGACGCCCTCGAGGACCTGCCGCAGGCGCCCCACATTGTCGTCGATGTCCGCGGCCTCGGCTTTGTGGACCACGCCTGCCTGGAGCTGCTCGAAGGCTGGGACAAAAAGATGAAGAATCGTGGCGTCACCGTCGAGCTGGATCTGCCGTTATTACGCGCACGATTCAAGGAGCCGGCCATGCAGGGCGTTCTGGCGTCGCTTCAGGGCATTCCAAAGAAGATCATGAAGGCGGAAATTCAGTAAGTTGCAGAAACAACCGCCGTCAGTCGCGGGCGGCCGTCCAGCAACGCATAGGCGTGTACCGGGCTTCCGGCAGGTAGCAGGGCGGCATATTCTCCGGCGTCGCCGTTCAGATACAAGCCGGTGAAACCACCCGGTTTCAGCACCTCGCGCGAGCGTTCCAGCCACACCGCGGGCTCAAACACGGCTTTGGCGAACGCGGCGTCGAAACGTTCGTCGCCAAGGTCTTCCAGACGGCCCTCACGGACCGTCACATTGGCGAGCTGCAACGTGCGCCGGGCGTGCGAAAGAAAGTGGATGCGTTTGGCCCGGGGTTCCACCAGCGTGAAGTGCCAGGTCGGAAACCAGATGGCGAGCGGCAAACCGGGTAGTCCCGCACCTGAGCCAATATCCACGGCGGTTCCGCCAGTGACAGGCATCAGCGGCACCATCTCGAGCGCGTCCAGCACCATCTCGTCGGCGATGCGACGGGGATCGGACGAGCCCACGAGGTTGGAACGTTCATTGTGAAGCGCCAGCAGGTCGATGTATCGCGCGAGCGGCTCTGCGAGGCCTTCCGGGAGGTCGAACGAGCGGCGTTCGGCGACCTCTTGCAGCTTTTGCAGGCAGCTGGCGACAGACATGCTCGGCTCCGGGCGTGCCGATTATGGCTCGGCGTTCTCGATTTCGTACCGATAACCCTGCTCGGTCAGGAACAGCTGGCGACGCGCCGAGAAGTCCTGTTCGGTCGAGTCCTGGGTGACGATGGTGTAGAAACGGGCGGAGTTATCGCCGGAGTTCTTCGGACGAAGCACGCGCCCCAGCCGCTGCGCTTCTTCCTGCCGGGAGCCGAAGGTTCCCGACACCTGAATGGCGACGTTGGCATCGGGCAGGTCGACCGCAAAGTTGGCCACGCGAGACACCACCAGCCGCTTGACCGAACCGTCGCGGAACCCGGCGTACAGGGTGTCGCGCTCGGATTGCGGCGTCTCGCCGGTGATCATGGGTGCATCGATCAGCCGGGCGATGTCGTGTAGCTGGTCCAGGTACTGGCCGATGATGAGCACGCGGTCATCGTCATGGGTCTTGAGCAGACGCGAGACGATGCGCAGCTTGGCCGGGTTGCAGGCCGACAGGCGGTACTTTCGACGCTGGTCGGCGAGCGCATACTCCATACGCAGGTCGTCGTCCCAGAACGGAACGCGAACCTCGGTGCAGGTTGCCTCTGCCACAAAACCCTGCTTCTCGAGTACGCGCCACGGGACGTCGTACTTCTTGGGGCCGATGAGGCTGAACACCTCTTCTTCCTTGCCGTCCTCGCGCACGAGCGTGGCGGTGAGGCCAATGCGACGGCGGCTCTGCAGGTTGGCAACCGCACGGAAGACGGGCGCCGGCAACAGGTGAACCTCGTCATAGATGATGAGGCCCCAGTTGTTCTCGTTGAAGATGTGGAAGTGCGTGAACTCGTCGGTCTTCTTCTTGCGATACGTCAGGATCTGGTAGGTCGTGACGGTGACCGGGCCGATTTCCTTCTGCTCGCCCGAATATTCTGTGACCTGATCTTCGGTCAGGCCCGTCTTGTCGATGATCTCCTGACGCCACTGCCGCAGCGCGGTCACGTTGGTCGTGAGCACGAGCGTCTTGCTCTGCACGCGCGCCATGGCGCCAATGCCGACGACGGTCTTGCCAGCACCGCAGGGCAGCACAATCACGCCCGATCCACCGCGGGCACTGCCACCGGCATAGAACGCATTCACCGCCTCGACCTGATACTGACGAAGAGCGAAATCACGGCCGGCCAGCGTGTGCGTGGACAACTCAATGTTCAGCGGGTCACCCGCCATGTAGCCGGCCAGGTCTTCGACGGGATAGCCCACCTGAATCAGGGCGTGCTTGATAAACCCGCGCTCGCTGGTCCTGACCCGCAACTTTCCGTCGGCGACGCCGCCACCGGCCAGGTGGGGAATCACGAGTCGATGCGCGCTTACATGGGCCAGCACGACGGGGTCGTCCGAGATCAGGCTCAGCTCGCCGGGCTCGTCCGAGGGCACGAGCTTCAGTCGGCCATACCGCGACATGTAGTCGTCGATGTCCGCCAGCACATTGTTGGGCAGGTCGTACTTGCTCAGGTCCTCAAGGGTGTCTTTCACCTCGTCGGGGTCCCAGCCAAGCGCCGCCGCATTCCACAGCGAGAGCGGCGATATGCGATAGGTGTGAATGTGCTCGGGGCTCTTGATGAGCTCGGCAAAGCCGCTGAGGGCGTCGCGCGCCTCCTCAAAACGGTCGGAGTGAGTCTCAAGCAGAATCGTCTTGTCGGACTGGACGATCAGCGGGTTGGTCGGTCGATACGCCATCAGACTTCAGGGCAAAGGCAAAAGGACTCCAGAGCGTGGGCCGGAGTCAACGGGGCGCGGAATGTAGAGGCGTGAGAGGCTCAGGTCAACGCCTGCGGATCGCGAACCCTCACAATCTTGGAACAACCGCCCAAACCCATGACATCATTAGATTTTTGTCACACGCACCGCCGCAAAAGCCCCGGAGTCAGAAACCTCCATGCTCACCCGGCGTCGGCACCATGGACGATAAGGCATTCCGGAAGCCAGACTCCGGTGCGGCCTCGCGGGTGTTCAACAACCTGAGACAGGTTGGCAGACCCGGGAACGCGTTCAACATGCGCTCCCGTCACAACAGACCACTCAGAAACATCAACCCAAGCACCATGCCCACAATCAGCGAGATCCACACGAGCAGCCCAGCTGACAACGACCGTCGGCGACCAGACGGTTCGGCAGCTGCCGCCGGTGCAGCCAGAGGCGGACCATCGAAGAGCAGCGGCGGCGCGATCCGCGGCGGCAAGGGCGGGTGAACAAAAGCCGGCAGGTCGGCGTCGTGTCCGACCTGCTCTGAGGTTTCTCCCGGCGCCTGATGGGCGTACCTCGCGTGCGGCGTCCGCATGGCCTCCTCAACCGCGGCGAGCATCGCCATGGCCGAACCAAAGCGCTCCTCGTGGGACTTCGACACAGCGCGCGCAATCACCTCCCCCAATGGATGCATACGCACATCGGCGGGTAGCGGAACGGGCAGATCCGGATTCATGTGACAATACAAAAGATCATGGGCCGAACGACCTGACCACGGCGGCTCCCCGGCAATCAACTCCACGAGCGTAATACCGAACGCATACAGATCAGAGGCCGGAACACTGCGCTCGCCCCGGGCCACCTCGGGAGCCACGTAATGCGGTGAACCCATCACCGCTCGACCTTCGTCGCATTCCTCACGCAGGCGCTCGGCGATTCCAAAATCAATCAGCTTGACCCGCAGCCGGGGCTCCGCGCCCTCCAGACACTGCAGGTTGCGCGGCTTGACGTCCCGATGCACCCAACCCTGCTCATGCAGCTCCGCAAGGCTCCCCAGTACATCGTGACAGAATCCCGCCAGCTCATCGGGTGAAAAACAGGGGCCAGACGATGCCGCCTTGCGTTCGCGAAGCAGCTTGTGAAGTGACTGGCCCGTCAATCGTTCCAACACCAGAAATGGACGACCGTCCTGCAGCTCGCACGACTGAAGAAGCCGAACCGAACTCACACCTCGAAGTTCCGCGAGCACCTGCGCTTCCTGCCGAAACTGCGCCACCTGCTCACTGCGCTGCAGCAGCTGACGCCGCAGCACCTTCGCCGCAGCCTGCTGCTCCGACGCGACCGATTGTACGGCGTACACCTCGGCGCTCGCACCTTCCCCCAGAGCTTCCTCTACCCTCCACTGGTCCGCCAGCACGTCACCAGGCGAAAACTCGTAGCCGACCGCTGGCCAGCTGTCGCTTGGCAGCGGCAGCAGAGCTCCACGTGGGACCAGCAGCTCCGCAAGTTCGTCAAATGGCGTGCGTAAACCCGAGGATGCCCGTTCCTCAGGTACTCCAACCGGTACCATCACCAATACCCGTGTTCCAGAAGACACCGCATTAAGCCGGTGTACAGGACCTTCCACCGTGTGCCCGCTCCGTCCAAAACGGCACGCTCCGTACCTACCAAGCCAAATTCCAATATGCAACCACTTAAACGAACACTTCCTATCAGCGTGGCCACCCGCGCTCCGTATCCTTGACGCCCCTCGGCGCTGTGCCAAGGTTCCCGGGCCCTTAATACCCCCGAGTACCATGAGCTCCCTTTACGACCTGACGCGTATTGACCCTGTCACCGGCCTGTCCGAACCGATTCCTGCAGCCCGGCGCATTCAGGCACTCCTTGAGCTCCCCGGCTCACGGCGCGTCGTCCGTTCCATGGACCCTCAAACCATTTACTCACTCGTCAGCTCGGCCGGACTCCACGACGCGTTTGATCTCGTTCTCATGCTCTCGGGTGAGCAGTGTCAGGCCCTCGTCGACTTCGACTGCTGGACCCGCGACGACATAGAGACCGAGCGCCTCGAAAACTGGCTCGATGTCCTGCTGCAGCGCGAAGACGCCGATCTGGCCGAGATGCTCTCGGTCATGGATCTGGAGCCGCTGGTGGTGTGGTTGCGCGAAAAGTGCCAGATCTTCATCTGGGAAGAAGACCGCGACCTGCTCGACACCATCGACGACCCTGTGCTGACCTCCCCCGACGGGCAGTACGCCATCGTGATTCCCGAGGGCGACGAACAGTTCGCCGGGCGAGTGCGCCTGTTTCTGGACCGGGTGTACGCGCTCGACCTCAAAGAAGCGCATCGTTACCTCGAAGCTGCGCGATGGGAGCTCACCACCGACATGACCGAGCGCGCCTACGCCAGCCGCAACGCACGCCTGGGCGACCTCGGCTTCGTGCCGGTGCATGAAGCCATGGAAGTGTACGCCGTCATTGACCCGACAGCCTGGGCGGCCCGCACACGCAGCCGGGCGCTCAACAACGACTCCCCCGTCATCACCCTGTCCAGCGCCGGCTCACTGGGTCCTGTCGACGAGCACCTGCAGATTCTGGAGGCCCGCGCCCACGAAAAGAACCCTCCCTTTTTCAGCCAGGCAATGGCAGCACTTCCGCAGGCCTTTGATAGTACACAACTTTCCAGCATCGCCGACAGCGTCATGGCGCAGTTCAGGGCGGTAGCCAATCGTGTGCACATCGCTGATCTCGGGCAGCCCGGTGATTTACCCGCCGCCCGGCAGGCGCTCCAGCGAACCATCGACACGCTGAGCCTGGGCCTTGAGCTGGCCGCTGGCAGCGATGTGGTGCTCGCCGCCCGTGTGCTCGCCAAAACGCCGCTTCGCGAAATCCACCAGGCCGGCTATTCCGCCACCGCACGTCTGGCACACACCGCACGCCGCCTGCGCGATCGCGGCAACCTGACGCTCCTGAAAGAGGTGCGCGAGTCACTGCTCAAAGACACCGACCGCAACCTCTTCCACAGCCTGTTTCAGCGCCGCCCCATGCTCGACGCCACATCAGGCCGACGCTTCGCACGGCTCGTCGATGTGGAGCGCGTGGCCGTCCGTCTGGGCGACATCGCGTTTCTGGAGCTGCTCATCTTCGGCTGGTTCCGCATGACCCACCCCGAGCTCGTCGCCACCGCGCTCGACCCCACCCGCGTCGAGAGCCCTGCCGACGGCATTACCTTCCGCTCGCTGCTGGCCACGCTCACCGTGCGCGCCCTTACCGGGCAGCCTGTCGAGCTGGCGCCTGTTCCCCTGCAGCTGGTTCACGCTGCCCAAACCACGCTGCGTGACAGTTCCCACAACCCAGACCTCTTCGCTGACACGCTGCAAACCATCATCGCCGAGCGGCGCAAAGGTGAAACAAACACCACCCCACTCGAACAGCGCCTCGTGGCCGAGGTGAGCGCGTGGTGGAACGATGAAGTGGGCGTAACCACCGCACCCCTACCAGCCGAGCTGGCGGCAGAGATGGTATTGCTCGGGTGCGCCTGAGCTCAGCGTCCGGCCACACTCAGTTGGGCCTGGTCCAACAACGACAGCGCCAGCGTTGTCTGCCATGCCCTTCAGCAAGATGAGCATCAGCTGACTGTCGGCATCATCGTTGCCCATCGCTCCCACCTCCGATAAACCAGCGCCCTGTCCATCTTCCGCATGGACGCACGGCACGTCGCGCTTCTCCCGCACCGGATCTGGTCTGTGACGCAACCCACCGATACGACGCTGTTGGAGCTGGCCGAGCTTGCTCGACTCGACGTGACGAGCCTGCACCACGATGAGCAGGCAGGGCTGCGGGCTGCGCTGGATCGAACCACGTCGTGGGTCGCACAGCTCATGGCCGTTTCGACCGACGGAGTGCCGCCGACCGTGCATCCGATCGCGCTGCCGACGGTCATGCGTGCCGATGTGGCCGTTCCGAACACCGATTCGGCCATCATGCTCGCCCTGGCACCCGACCGGCAGAGCGACTGGTACCGGGTTCCACGTGTCGTCGCACGCGGCACCGATGGCGACGCGCTCAGGCCCGGGTCTCAAACAGGCGATGACTAGTCCACCGCTGAACAGCGCCGGCATCAGCATCCGGAAACTGGCGGCAGGCGTGCGCCATGGCGACTGGCGCGCGGTCGATGTCGTCGAGGCTGCGCTGCAGCGCGCACACCAGGACCCGTTGAATGCCTGGCTTCACGTGGACACCGAAGCAGCGATGCGGCAGGCCGAGCAGGTGGACACGCTGCGACGCGCACAAGGAAGCCTCGGTCCACTCGCCGGCATACCCATCGGCGTGAAAGACAACATCCACGTGGCCGATATGCCCACCACCTGCGCGTCGCGCATGCTGCAGGGGTATCAGCCTCCGTTTCAAGCGACCGCCATGACGCGGCTGCGAGAAGCCGGCGCCGTCCTCATTGGCAAAACGAACATGGACGAATTCGCCATGGGTTCCAGCGGGGAATTCAGCGTCGCATCACCGACACGCAATCCCTGGCTGCCTGAACGTTCGCCCGGCGGTTCATCGTCTGGCTCAGCGGCGGCGGTCGCGAGTGGCCAGGTGCTGGCGGCCATCGGCACGGACACCGGCGGCTCGGTGCGACAGCCCGCAGCGTTCTGCGGCGTCGTCGGATTCAAGCCCACGTGGGGCCGCATTTCGCGGCACGGACTCGTCGCCTTTGCGTCCAGTATGGATCAGCTGGGACCGCTCACCCGAAATGTCGCAGACGCCGCGCTTTTGTACGCCATCATGGCCGGCCGGGACCCGCTGGATGCCACCACCAGCGCCGCTGCGGTGACCATTCCGGGCAACGATGACACGAGCGCCCTGTCCGGCCTGCGCGTGGGCGTCGTGCGCGAGCTGCTCGACGGAGTACAGGTCGACATCGCGCGCGCCTGCAGCCACACCGAAGACCTGCTGCGGGACGCGGGCGCGCGCATCGTGCCCGTGTCCCTGCCCATGGCGACCCACGCCGTAGCCACCTATCAGGTCATTGCAGCGGCTGAGGCGTCTTCCAATCTGGCGCGCTTCGATGGCGTGCGTATCGGACATCGCTGCATAAGCGCCTCGTCGCTCACCGAATTACAGTCGCGCAGCCGAGCCGAGGGATTTGGTGCAGAAGTAAAACGCCGCATTCTTCTGGGCACGTGGGTATTGAGCGCCGGCTATGGTGACGGCTATTTTTCACAGGCTCAGCGCGTGCGCACGCTGCTTTGCCGGGATTTTACGCAGGCGTTTTCACAATGCGACGTCCTGTTGACCCCCACGACCCCTACCACGGCGTTTTCGCTGGGCGAGCGCACGCACGACCCCGTCCACATGTATCTGGCCGATTTATTCACGGTTTCTGCCAATCTGGCGGGTTTACCAGCGATAAGCCTGCCTGTCGGGCTTGACCGTGAAGGCCTGCCGATTGGCATACAGCTCATGAGCGCCCCCTTTGCCGAAGAGTGCCTGCTGGCGGCTGCGCAGTCGCTGGAAGCCAGGCTGCCGCTGCAACCAGAGCCCCCTCACAGGGCGGCAGAAACCCAGCGCGGGCACTCCGGAACGAGGGCCTTCGCATGACCAGCGACTGGGAAGCCATCATCGGGCTCGAGGTGCATGTTCAGTTATGCACCCACAGCAAATTATTCTCATCCAGCGCCGTGAGCGTTCAGGCTGCTCCGAATGCACAGACCGATGCGTGGTCATCCGGACAGCCCGGTGTGTTACCGCTGTTGAATGAGCAGGCCGTAGCGCTGGCCGTGCGCGCCGGGCTGGCGACAGGTTGTCGTATTGATCCGCTCAGTCTATTTTCGCGTAAACATTATTTTTACCCTGATTTACCGCGTGGGTATCAGATTACGCAGCACGAGCACCCACTGTGTCGTGAGGGGACGCTGGAGTTTCCTCTGGGCGAACAGCTGCGCACCTGTCGCATTGAGCGCATCCACATCGAAGAAGACACCGGCAAGAGTGTCCATAGCGGCGACAGTTCCCTGATTGACTACAACCGGGCGAGCACTCCGCTGATCGAGATTGTGACACGCCCGGAGTTACACACCCCCGACGAGGCCGCTGCCTGTTTCAGGGAGCTGCGGCAGGTGCTGGTCGCCGCGAGGATCACAGACGGCAATCTGCAGGACGGCTCCATGCGATGCGACGCCAACGTGAGCGTACGGCGCCGCGGCGAAAACTCCTTCCGCAACCGTGTCGAGGTCAAAAACCTCAACAGTTTTCGTTTCGTACGCGATGCACTCGCATGGGAAATCCAACGGCAAATCACCGCGTGGGAATCCGGTGAAATGGTCTGGCAGGAGACACGCAGCTGGGACGAAAATGCGCAAATAACCCGGCTATTGCGACGCAAGGAAAAATCAGCCGATTACAGGTATCTTCCAGAGCCCGATTTACCCCCACTTTATTTATCGGCAGACTGGATTTCGCAGCAGACGGAACAGTTGCCTGAATTACCGGCGGCCAGTCGCGCTCGACTGATGGCGATGGGGCTATCGTTCGCCGAGTCGGTGCAGCTGGTGCAGGCCGACGGTCTGCTGGAACTGCTGGACGCAGCGTTGCCATCGGGCGCGCAGCCGGTCGCCCTTTTTCACCTCATCAACGCGCTGGTCACGCCTGCGCTGCACCAGGGGCTCGCGACGCTACAAAGTACAGACCTGGTCACCGCGAATGCCGTCATACCGGCGAGCGCCCTGGGAGAGCTGCAGCTGTTGATTCAACAGCAGGTGATCTCCCACGCGATAGCGAAGCAGGTGTGGGAGCTGATGTTGCGCGAAGGCGGCTCTCCGGCCGAGCACATGACCCGACGCGGACTGCACACGGTTCGGGATACTGCCGCCCTGCAAAAAATCGTCGCGGATGTGGTCGCGCAGTACCCCGAAGAGGTTGCCCGATACCGCGCGGGTAAAGTAGCTCTGCTGGGCTTTCTGGTCGGCAAAGCCATGAAAGCGACCGCCGGCAAGGCGGACCCGCGCATTTTGTCTGACCTGCTTACAAACAAGCCTGACCCCTCGGAGAATTCATGAGTCAGTCCGTAGAATCCGCAACCTCGGGCGTGATCCCGGTGCGCTGGGTCGGAGACATTTCCACGGGTTATCTGGAGCTGCTGGAGCAGCGCGATTTACCGGGCATTGAACGTTATGTGCGTTGTTCCACCGCGCAGCAAACCGCGCAGGCCATTACCGATATGGTGGTTCGCGGCGCTCCTGCCATCGGCATTACCGCCGCTTATGGGGTGGTGCTGGGCGCGCGCGAGCTGGGAACGTCACTGTCCATCGAAACCATGGCGCCCGTATTTGCCCACCTGCGGCAGTCGCGGCCCACAGCGGTCAATCTGATGTGGGCCATTGACCGACTGCGACGGGTCTTTGAATCACAACCCATGGTGGGCGCGGTAGAGCGGCTGTGGCACGAGGCGGAGTCCATTCGTACCGAAGACCTGGCGGCCAACCTGGCCATGGGCAAGGCGGGCGCCGCGCTCATGCCGGCGGACGCCAACCTGCTCACCATCTGCAATACCGGAAGTCTCGCCACGGCCGGCTGGGGCACCGCGCTGGGCATTATTCGTTCCACACATCAGGCCGGGAAATTGCAGCATGTATTTGCCTGCGAAACTCGCCCTTATCTGCAGGGCGCGCGCCTGACCATGTGGGAACTAATGAAAGACGGTATTCCCGCGACATTGATTACCGACGGCATGGTCGGACACCTCATGAAAACGAGAAAGATCGCGGCAGTCCTCGCGGGCGCCGATCGCATTGCGCATAACGGGGATACGGCCAACAAGATTGGCACCTATCAGCTGGCGGTGCTGGCGCGTTACCACGACGTCCCTTTCTATATCGCCGCGCCCACCTCAACGGTGGACCTGAATACCGCCGATGGCAGCGGAATCCCCATTGAGCAACGCGGGGCCGATGAAGTGACGGTCATTCGCGGTCAGCGAATTGCACCCGAAAATGCCCCGGCGTTTCACCCGGCGTTCGATGTCACGCCCGCAGAATTAATTACCGGCATTGTGACAGAGCGCGGCGTTGCGCGCCCCGACTATCGCACGTCGCTGTCGGCGATCATGCAGGGCGCCCGTTGAGTGGTTGTTCGGCATGAACCGCCGCTCGGCCGACGCCACCCCATCGCGCAGACAGGCATCCCCGAATCACCGTTATTGCACCTGACCGCGGCGCTCCACGATGGGCTGCTCATTGGTCGGTCCCATGGTGCGCTGCGGAGTCGCCGGCGAAATACCACCGCTGGTGGGGCCGGCTCCCATGCCATTTTGCCGGTACGGTTGCAGCTGAAGCCGATCGAGGCGCGGACGCAGCGCGCCCGGACGCACCGTATTCAACTGCAGTCGGGGGCGCAGCTGCGGCGATGTGGCCAGGTTGTTCTGTGCGCCCGGGTTGGCCACCAGCGGGTTGGCATCGCCCGCATATCCTGCGTCGGCGTCCTGCATAACCTCCGCCGTGGATGCCTCCCCGGCTTCAGCCTCGGCAGAAGCCTCGTCGGCACCGGCACTTCCCTCTTCCGATTCGCCGGCCGACGCCTCGCTCGCCCCCTCTACAACAGCCGACGAGCCCTCGGCCAGCTCTTCGGTGGTGGCTTGTGGGCCCTTGCAGGCAACCACGGATAACGACAGCAACAGCGCAACAACAAACCGGGCGTGCATGGCACACTCCTGAATACACATGGAACAGAAGCCACGAAAACGGCACACGCAAATCCATGGCCGTGGAGTCCGAACCGCCGCAGAGGACGAAAGATTCCGGCCGTGCAACCTGCACGGGTGCTGCGCCCGGGTCAACACCGAATTGGTCTCCTCGGGCTGCCTCTCTCTGGTTTGGCCTGCGCCTGTTTGACATCCCCAACACCCGACGATAGCGCTCAGCGACGCACCCCTCACCGGTATTTGCTGTGCCCGCATCGCGTCAGCGCATCATCATGCACGTGGATATGGACGCGTTCTATGCGTCCATCGAGCAGCGTGACCACCCCGGGTTGCGGGGAAAGCCGGTGATTGTGGGTGGCGGTGGGCGGCGCGGTGTGGTGGCCACATGCAGTTACGAAGCACGTGTCTTTGGCGTTCGCAGCGCGATGCCCGGGTTCAAAGCGCAGGAATTGTGCCCACAGGGCATCTTCGTGCGGCCGCGAATGTCGCATTATGTCGAGGTTTCACGACAGATCATGCGGGTTTTCGAACAATTTTCGCCTGTCGTGGAGCCATTATCACTCGATGAAGCCTTTCTGGATATGACGGGGGCCGAGCGGCTCTTCGGAACACCGCTGCAAATGGCAGAGCGCATGCGGCACGCCATTCGTGAGGCCGTGGACTTGCCGGCGTCGGTGGGTGTCGCCGCCACAAAGTTTGTCGCCAAGGTGGCCTCCGACGTGAACAAACCCAATGGCATTGCCGTGTGCCCTGCCGGTCATGAGAGGGAGTTTCTGGCGCCCCTGAAAATTGAACGCCTGTGGGGCGTGGGACCGAAATCCGCCGAACGTCTGAGGGCGGCGGGACTGGCGACCATCGGGGACGTAGCGCAGGCACCAGCCGAGTGGCTCGTGCGACACTTTGGTCGCCTGGGCGAACATGTTCATCGTCTCTCGTGCGGCCTGGACACGCGCGACGTGCACAGCGAACACGAACGAAAGAGCGTCGGCGCCGAGCGCACCTTTGAGGTCGATATTCAGGGCACGCAGGCGGTGCGCGCGCGCCTGCTGCCGCTGGCCGATGAGGTCGCGTCCACGCTGCGACGCAAAGGGTTAAGGGCGCAGGGCGTGCGCCTGAAAATCAAATACGCCGATTTTCGGAGCACCACGCGCGACCTGCATCTGGATGAGCCCACCCAGGAGGCCCGCGATCTTCTTGCCGGGCTGGATCTGCTGCTGCAGCGGGTGGAGCTCGATCTGCCGATCCGACTGGCCGGGCTGGCCACGTTTGATTTTGCCGAGGTGCGTTCGGTGGAGCAGCTGGACCTGCTGGCGCTGACTTCCCCGGCGGATACACGGTCCGCAGACCACTCCGATGCAGCACCCGGCGCCAACCGAAGTGCGGCGCCTGTCCGCAAACAGGGGCAGGCGCTGGATCAGGTGGCCGACCGGTTTGGCAAAGGCGCCCTGGTCCGCGGGGCCGCCCTGCTACAAGGTGGTCGCAACCCGGGCGACGCCCATCAGAAACCCACCAGACCGGGAAACAAGGCCTGATACCCGGTTCACTGCAACTTCCCGATGGCCAGAAACCCTTACCGCCACATCAGTTACAGTAACGCGCGCTCAGGCAGTCGCAGAAGAGTGTCTGACAATCGCCGCCGGAGCTGCAGTCAAAGAACGGCTGCAGGCAGCTGTTGCAGGCCGGCTCCTGTCCCACACACTGGTTGAAGAGGTTGGTGTTGTCGCCGGCAGCCTGCGCGCACACATCGCAGGCCGGCACGTTGCCGCAGTTGGGGTTCGATACCCAGGCCGCGCAGAACTCGGTGGTGCAGCAGTTCTCGTTGAACGAGGCGGCCGAGCAGTTGTTGCGGGTCTCGCAGGCGACAATGGCGTCCAGACGCGTGGTGCAGGTCGAAGGCGCGTCGCGACG